>JAFAZL010000878.1 GCA_019239815.1 Acidobacteriota bacterium | reverse complement strand
TGGCGCGGAATCTTTGCCCGACGGCTCCTGGCGCAAAGGATTGGCAGCCTTCCTCGTTTTCGGCGGAGACCGGTCTTCTCTATATTCCGCACAACAACCTGTGCATGGATGAAGAAGACATCGCGGTGAACTACATAGCCGGCACGCCATACGTCGGCGCGAATGTGCGCATGTATCCGGGAGTAGGAGGAAATGGCGGCGCCTTTACGGCATGGGACCCGATTCAGGGCAAGGTGGTTTGGTCGATACCCGATCAATTTCCGGTGTGGAGCGGCGCGCTTTCAACGGCGGGCGGAGTTGTGTTTTACGGAACCCTGGAAGGATGGTTCCGCGCAGTTGACGCGAAAAGTGGAAAGCAGCTTTGGCAGTTCAAGACGGGGTCGGGAATCGTAGGCCAACCGATCACATATCGCGGTCCGGATGGGAAACAATTTGTCGCGATACTTTCCGGGATCGGCGGCTGGGCCGGAGCGATTGTTGCGGGCGGACTTGATCCACGTGACAAATCGGCGGCACTAGGTTTCGTTGGAGCGGTAAAGGATCTACCGAAGTACACGACACAGGGAGGGATGCTCTATGTATTTTCGCTCCCTTAGTGCGGTGATCCTTTCGATCTTATTCTTTGCGGCTTACTCGAAAGCTCAGAAATCTACACTGCGCGTATGCGCCGATCCGAATAACCTGCCTTTTTCCAACACGCGTGAGGAAGGATTCGAGAATCGAATTGCTCACATGGCCGGTTTGTACCTTGGTGAAGAAGTTGAGTTTGTCTGGCAACGCATGGGCAGAGGATTTGTACGAGAGTACATCGACAAAGGTAAATGCGATGTTGTCATCGGTGTGCCGACAGCATATAGACCGCTGCTGACGACTCAGCCCTACTACCGATCGTCATTTGTCTTCCTGATTCGAAAGTCAGCCAAGTTTCGGCCGAGTTCTCTGGATGATCCACAACTCAAGAATTATCGCATCGCAATCGAGGCCCTGGAAGAAGAATACACGCCGCCGGCGCAGGCCCTTGCGCGGCGAGGATTGCAATCGCAACTCGTCGGGATCTACTCGGTCGGTGAACATAATTTTGACGTCGGCAAAGCGGTGTCGGTCGGTCGTGTGGACCTCGGCATCATGTGGGGGCCGACGGCCGGCTATTTCGCAAAGCTATCGCCGAATCGATTTTCCGTGACGCCGATCGAGCCTCAGCGCGACGGCACTCTACCATTCGCGTTCTCAATCGCAATGGGCGTCGCAAAAACGAATCAAAGATTGCACGAACGGTTGAATCAATTCATCGAAGCGAAGCGAGTGGATATACAGAAGCTCCTTGCCGCCTATGGTGTTCCTCAGCTTTCGATGACCGCAACCATCAGTCAGGTTAAACCATGAAGCAGATCGTGATTGTCGCGACACTCTGCCTAGGCCTCGCAGGTTGCAAAAGAGAGGAGCGCAACTTTCGGCCCGCCCCTTCATCTGCTGACCTGCTTAATGCTGTACAGGTGAGCGGCCTCCACCCCGGGCCTGGGAACGTCCAACCAGTCTCAATTTCAGCGCTCTATCAAGAAAGTGCCTATGCGGCGTCGGAGGGTCAGCGACTCTACGAGCAATACAACTGCGTGGGCTGCCATGCGCATGGCGGCGGCGGAATGGGACCCGCACTCATGGATGACGTGTGGATCTATGGCAGCGAGCCCGAAAATATTTTTGCGACGATCTCGCAGGGCAGGCCCAACGGCATGCCGTCCTTTCGTAACCGCATTCCGGAATATCAGATCTGGCAGCTCGCGGCCTATGTGCGATCGCTGAGCGGTCTACTTCCCAAGGATGTGGCCCCGAACCGTACTGACGAAATGGACGTGAAACCGGCGGAATCGTCGATGCCTCATCAAACGCCAACCGGAATCTCCGGAGCTCCGAGGCGGCAGCAATGATATTCGCAGTCACAATTTTGGTTCGATTCTTCCAGGTGGCTTCTCGGCAGGGCGCATTAGATCCCGTTGGACCGCGGGCGCTGCATATCGAGCACCTTTTCTGGTTCATCTTCTGGATTTGTTTGTTCGTCTTCGTCGTCGTCAACGTGCTGTTCTGGTATGGCGCGAAACGCCGAGTTTTGGCGGGAGAGAACCCACGCGGAATCATCGAGAATCCAGATGGCGACCGCAAAGCAGCGTGGGGAGTGGGATTCGCTGTCGCTTTTACTGTGGTCGTACTTTTTACGGTGCTATTCCTGAGTCTTCGGGCGAGCCGCGTCGTCCAGGCTACGAGCGCGGAGAATCCAGTCACGATCGAGATCACTGGCCACCAATGGTGGTGGGAAGTCGTATACCCCGATAGCCAATCCGATCTTCAGATTAGTACGGCAAATGAGATTCACGTCCCCATTCACGAACGGATTGCCGTGGTGACGAAATCTGTAGATGTAATTCACAGTTTTTGGGCCCCGAACATCACAGGCAAGCGGGACTTGATCCCAGGATACGCGTCCAGCCTCAGCTTTGAAGTCGACAAACCAGGGATTTATCGGGGGCAGTGTGCCGAATTTTGCGGGCTGCAACACGCGCACATGGGTTTCCTGATTGTTGCCGAGTCGCGGGACGAGTTCGAAAGTTGGAAACAGAATCAACTGCGTGACGCACCGGAGCCGGTCAGCAAAGCCACTTCACACGGGCGCGAGGTCTTCTTGAGCCATGCATGCGTAATGTGCCACACCATCCGCGGAACGGACGCTGCTTCGCACATGGGCCCCGACCTCACTCATCTCGCAAGCCGTCGTGAGATCGCTGCTGGAACTCTGCCAAATGTTCGCGGTGCGCTTGCCGGCTGGATCCTAGACCCCCAATCCATCAAACCCGGCAACCACATGGCCTTGAACATCATCGGCGGCGAGGAACTCAACGATCTGTTGGACTACTTGGGAACTCTAAAATGATCGCCGCGAAATTCACCACGGATGAACTCCCGTCTCCGAGCGAGCAAGAAGCGGCTCTTCGCAAAACTTGGGGGCGTAGTTCCGGCATTTTGGGATGGTTCAGCGAAGTTCACCACACAGCGATCGGGCTTCGCTTCATGGTGACTGCGTTCATTTTTTTCTTATTGGGCGGCGTGCTGGCTGCGCTCATGCGATGGCAGCTCACTTTTCCTGAGAATCATTTCCTGGGACCAGACAAATACAACCAGATTTTCACCATGCACGGCAGCACCATGATTTTTCTCTTCGCGGTGCCGCTGTTATTCCAAGGATTTGGCGTCTACCTCGTGCCTCTGATGTGCGGGGCGAGGAATATAGCTTTTCCGCGGCTGAACGCTTTTAGTTACTACATCTATCTCTTCGGCGGCCTCGAATTGTGGGTTGGGTTATTCCTGAATACGGGCGCCGACGTCGGTTGGTTCGCTTATGTACCCCTTTCGGGCCCCGAATTCGGTTTTGGGAAGCGAGCGGATTTCTGGGCGCAAATGATCACGTTCACCGAAGTTTCCGCGCTCGGGGTTGCCATATGTGTGGCCACGACGATACTTCGCTACCGCGCTCCGGGCATGACTCTGAACCGAATGCCAATCCTTCTGTGGGAGAAGCTCGTGCTCTCGTTCGCGGTGATGTTCGCGATGCCCGCGGTAATGGTTGACAGTGGATTGCTATTGCTTGATCGATTGATTGGCACTCAGTTTTTCAACCCGGCGGAAGGCGGCGATGCGCTGCTCTACCAGCACCTGTTCTGGTTTTTTGGGCATCCGGAGGTTTACATCATATTTCTTCCCGGAGCGGCAATCGTGTCAACGCTTATTCCGACATTTACTCGCCGCCATATTTTTGGATACACCCCAATCGTACTGTCGGTCATCGCCACAGGTTTTCTGGGGTTCGGAGTGTGGGTTCATCACATGTTTGCCACAGGAATCCCGGCTCTAAGTGAGGGATTCTTCACTGCGTCAACCCTGATGATCGTCATTCCGACAGGAGTTCAATTCTTTTGCTGGATTGTCACAATCTGGCTAGGAAAATTGCGTTTCAAGTTGCCGGTTCTTTGGATATTTGGTTTCTTTTTCGTTTTTATGATCGGCGGACTGTCCGGAGTCATGCTCGCCTCGGTGCCCGTTGATTTACAGGTCCACGACACATATTTCCTGGTCGCGCATTTCCACTACGTACTCATAGGTGGCGCGATTTTTCCGATGTTCGCCGGGATCTATCACTGGTTTCCGAAAATGACAGGCAAGTTTCTCGACGAAACACTCGGGAAGGTTCACTTCTGGTTGTTTTTTGTCGGATTCAATCTCACCTTTTTCACCATGCACTTTCTTGGTCTTCGCGGTATGCCGCGCCGGGTCTATACGTATCTACCGGGCCGTGGTTGGGCCGCATTGAACATGGTCGCTACGTGCGGGGCGGTCTTCATGACGCTTGGTGTTTTGGTGTTTCTCGTAAACGTCTATCGCGCGAGGCGGGCTCCAATGACGGCGCCCGAAAATCCCTGGTTTGCTGGAAGTCTTGAGTGGGCAGTTCCCTCTCCACCACCACCCTACAATTTCCTTCACCCGCCAACGGTCAATGGACGCGAAGCGCTGTGGACGGCCCTGCCAGATCAGTCCATCGTCACGGGGTTAAGAACAGACATCCGGGAAGGACTAGTCACCAACAGCCTCGACTCGCAACCACAGTACAAAGAAGAAATGGCTGGGCCGAGCATCTGGCCGTTCCTCACTTCGATTGTGGTGTCAATCGTGTTTGTCGGATCGATTTTCACGGCATGGGCAGTTCCCATTGGTGCGCCTCCTGTGATCGCGGCTCTGGTCGGATGGCTGTGGCCCAGAGAGACGCCTACTCCCAGCCTGGCACCGGCCCCATCGAGATCGGCGGTTTCCTATGCCGACTGAGCGCAGAACCGTGTTGGATGTTTCTGCTCTTCCCAGTATTGCCTTCGGTTATCGCAATGTGAGTTGGCTGGGAAATGTCTTGTACATGACTATCGAAGGAACAATGTTCGCCTTGCTGTTCGCAACATTTTTCTATTTGAAGACGCGGTCGCCACACTGGCCGCCGTCAGGTTTTATTCCCCCTACGCTCGGTGCCGGAATGTTAAGCGCGTGTCTCTTCGCGATAAGTCTCGGCCCAGCTATATGGACCAAGCGTCGAGCATTTCAGCAATCTCGATCGAGCATTCAGGTCGGCTTGGCATTGATGGCAATCATCGGCTCCGCTCTCATCGTCGTACGCGGGTTCGAATTCGCCAGCTTGAACTGTCGCTGGACCGACAATGCATATGCTTCGTGCCTATGGATCTTGCTGGGGATTCACACGGGCCATCTCATCACTGAGTGGTTTGAAACACTCGTATTGCTGGCGATCTCGTCGACATCGCATATGCATGGGATTCGCTTCGCAGACGCAGCAGTGAATTCAGACTACTGGTATTTCGTCGTGCTTACTGCGTTTGCGATTCAGATCGTCCTCTATGGAACTACACGGTGGCTTTGATGATGGCCAATGACAAGAGCCAAACGGTCGTGTGCGGAGCGACTCCCATCCTGCTGCGTGCGAGTTTGTCGGCTGCCTTTATTGCTTTTGGTATTCAGTTGAGTCTGAACTATGTGCTTGAACAATATGCGTGCCAAGCAGCTTCCCGGACCATGCTTCATGTTGTCAGCGTTTGTGCCATTCTGCTGGCGGTGGCCGGCGCGACAATAGGAGTCTCGGTTCTTCGCAACCTTCCCGCGGAGAGAGACGAAGAAGGAGGTCACCCTCATGACCGGGCGCACTTCCAAGCTCTCTTGGCAGTCGGATTCAATATCAGCTTCGGCGTTGGGATCATTGCGGTCGCGATTCCCCCATGGCTGGTGCCGCCTTGCTAGTCGCTGAAGCGAGTCGGCAGGCCCTGAATCGCGCCCAGGAATTCCCTTGGAGCTGGGAGCCTCCATTCACAGTGCCGCTATTTGTACTTGGGTTTGTGCTTGTACTCGGCCTGCGTGGTCTGGGAGTTCGCACCTCCTTTTCGCAGCAGTGGTGCCGCCAGGTGATTTTTCTTTCGCTTGGTTGGGTTTCCCTGCTTGTCGCGTTGAATTCCCCTATCCATGTCCTTGGCGAGAGCCTTTTCTGGGTCCATATGGTTCAACACGAACTACTTCTCTTGATTTCCGCTCCTTTGTTCGTGCTCGGCAATATCTTCCCTGTAGTACTCGCCGCATTTCCCAAAACTATAAGCAGCGAATTCGGAAGTTGGTACCACGCGAGTGGTATCTATGGCGCCATTCATTTTCTTTCGCGTCCTCTTCCCGCCTGGTTCCTTGGAGCCACCGGGCTTTGGGCGTGGCACACCCCCTATCTGTTTGACCTCACACTCCACAACGATTGGGTTCATGCGGCGCAACACTTCACGTTCCTGGGA
>JAFAZL010000791.1 GCA_019239815.1 Acidobacteriota bacterium | reverse complement strand
CCTGGGACGTCCAAAGGGCGGTCCCGATCCGAAATATTCGCTCGCGCCCGTGGCCGCCAAACTCGCAGAGATGCTTGGCACGCCTGTTATCTTCGCGACCGATTGCGTAGGCGAAGATGCCGAGTCGAAGAGCAAATCCCTCGCTGACGGCGGCGTCTTGTTGCTCGAAAATGTTCGCTTCCATCCCGAAGAAGAAAAGAACGGCGAGGTGTTTTCGAAGCAGCTCTCTCAGCTTTGCGACGGCCTGTTCGTCTGCGATGCGTTCGGTTCGGCACACCGCGCGCATGCCTCCGTCGTCGGCATCACCAAGTTCGTCAAGCAAGCCGCCGCCGGCCTCCTGATGGAGAAAGAACTCGCCTACATCGGCAAAGCGATCACGAATCCCGCTCGCCCGTTTGTCGCCATCATCGGCGGAGCCAAGGTCAGCGACAAAATCGAAGTCGTCGAAAACCTCATGAAAATCGCCGACGTCATGCTCATCGGCGGTGGTATGGCCTACACGTTCGAAAAGGCACAGGGCCTACAGATCGGTAAGTCGCTCGTCGAGGACGACAAAGTCGACCTCGCAAAGCGCCTTCTAGCCGACGCCAAGTCCAAAAATTTCAAGCTGCTCCTGCCGACCGACCACGTCGTCGCGCCCGAATTCAAAACCGACGCGCCCGCAACGATTTGCGATGTCACCGCAACGCCGGCCGATCAAATGGGGCTCGACATCGGCCCGAAAACAATCGCGGCCTACGCGGCTGAAATCGCCAAAGCAAAGACGATCGTCTGGAACGGACCGATGGGCGTATTCGAAATGCCCGCGTTTGCTAAGGGCACTCTCGAAATCGCCAAGGCCGTCGCGGCAGCAACCGCAAACGGGGCTACTTCGATCATCGGCGGTGGCGATTCCGTCGCCGCGGTTCATCAGTCGGGCGTTTCGAAACAGGTCTCACACATCTCAACCGGGGGCGGCGCTTCGCTCGAATTCCTGGGCGGCACAAAGCTCCCCGGCGTCGAAGCGCTCACCAACAAGTGACGTGTGCCACCAACTCTCCTAGCGAATCGAGGATTTCATGAGCCATCGTCGCCGCGTCATGGCCGGCAACTGGAAGATGTACAAGACACTTGCCGAAACCCGCGCCTTCTTTTCAGCGTTTGCCCCGGCTGTCGCCCACTCCTCCAAAGTCGACATTGTCATCGCGCCACCGTTTACCGCAATTTCGACCGCGGTTGACGTCACAAAATCGACCAAAATTGCCATCGCGGGCCAAAACCTCTCATGGAGCAAAGAAGGCGCCTTCACCGGCGAAGTCTCGGCTGCGATGCTGGCCGAAGCCGGGTGCAAATACGTCATCGTCGGCCACTCCGAACGCCGGCAGATCTTCCGCGAGACCGACGATAACGTTGCAAAGAAATCGCTTACGGCGCTAAGCGTCGGCCTCACCCCTATCATTTGTATTGGCGAAACCGACGAAGAGCGCTCCAATGGCCTCGAAAAGGAAGTTCTCGAGCGCCAATTCAACCATGGTCCCGGCGCGTTGACCGCCGACGAGTTCTCCCGTATCCTGTTAGCATACGAGCCAGTTTGGGCGATCGGGACGGGAAAGGTGGCGACGCCGGAAATCGCCGCCGCCGCTCACAGTTTCATTCGTCAATGCGCGGCCAAGAAGTTTTCAGTAGGCCACGCGTCAGCCCTTCGGATCCTGTATGGCGGCAGCGTCAAGCCCGACAATATTAAGGGTCTGATGGCTCAGGAAGAGCTCGACGGCGTTTTGGTCGGCGGAGCAAGTCTCGACCCGAAGTCCTTCGCGTCCATCGTCAATTTTCAAGGCTGATCGTATTTCAAAGATTTAAGTTCGCGGACGCATTGAAATGGCGTCACTCTGGCGGCAGGGCCGCAGACAGAAATCGAGGTAAGCAATGCAAGGTATGCCAGGCTGGATGAAGTGGACCATCGCTCTCTTGATCGGATTCGGGATCATTCTCATCGGATTCCGCTTTGCCGGCTGGTTGCTAACCATATTTTTTGTGATGAATTGCCTTGTTTTGATCATCGTCGTACTGCTCCAGAGCGGCAAGGCCGCTGATCTCGCGGGCGCCTTCGGCGGCGCGGGCAGCCAGACCGCTTTCGGTCCGCGCGGTGCCGCAACCTTACTTTCTCAGGCGACAACCTGGTGCGCGGTGATGTTCATGGTCTGCGCGATGGCGCTTGTGCTCCGGGTTGATCGTGCTGGTCCATCCGGCGGATCGGTGCTCGAAAAGTTTTCCAAGCCTGCTCCAGCAAAAACCGCGCCCGTGACTCCAGCTCCTGTAACGCCTGCTCCACAGTCAAATACGACTCCGACACCGGCGCCTGCCGCACCGTCGTCGACTCCACAAACGACTCCGCAGTCGAACTCGACTCCAGCGAGCAAGCCACCGGCTTCGACTCCCAGCTCGCAACCAAAAAAGCAATAATCCGATTTCCCAACGAGGCTCGAAAGTTGGCCGTCACACTCTGACGCGAACATCGTTCTAATGTATAATTTGGTCCGGGCGGTCGTGGCGGAACTGGCAGACGCACTAGCTTGAGGTGCTAGCGCCGCAAGGCATGGAGGTTCGAGTCCTCTCGACCGCACCAAATCTTCAAACAAACGAGAACAGCTTGTTCACCGCCGGAGACACCCTCCGGCGAATTTGTTTTCTGGGCCTTACTTCCGCGTCAAGCACTTCCAGGTCTGGCGGCCGAGACGCAGGCTGCGATGCCTGTCCCTGAGTTCAGGAAACCTTTGTTGCGATGCCTTCCGTCCGCGAGATTTTTCGCCATTGAGTCGCCGAATTTCGAACCCGGAATCCGGGTCGACCCGGTCTCTCGCTCTGAAGTAAACGTTGACTTCATATTCAGTGCATCCGTTAACGTACACGCGCATTTTTCCCAAAATGAAATCTCGCATTGAATTAATTCCAACAGTCCTTCCGTACTATTGCTTCGGCATTTTTTCGGAACTAAGGTAAAACCCGGATAGTCGCGATTCAAATTTTGAGTAACCTGTTAGCCGCAATTACGCATCATAATCAGTGGCTGTTAAGTGAACAGTTTTTTGCGGCCTCAGTGATTCTCCCGGTCGAGATTCTCTGTAACTGCCGATTCAAAACTTTGCAGGGCTAGAGTCTTCGACCCCAGTCCCAGGAGCTTCACATGCATGACAAAGATGTTTTGGTAATCGCCTCCGACCCTGAGATTCGCAAGGCGCTTAGCTCGATTTTGCAGACCGAGGGATTGAAGCCCGTGCAAGCGTCTCAGCTCAGCGAAGGCCGTGCCCTTCTCCAAAGCCAGCCGGTGGGTATGGTTTTTTGCGAGCGCCACCTTGCCGATGGCACCTATCTCGATCTTTTGCCCGCAGCGCAAACGAAGGCGGGTAACGTTCCTGTCGTTGTGACGTCGCGCCTGGCCGATTGGGACGAATACCTCGAAGCACTGCGTCACGGCGCCGTGGACCTGATAGCTTCGCCGTGCAAGAAGAGCGATGTGACTTCAGCACTCGCGCAAGCTTTTGGCGAAAAATCCGCAGCGATGACCGCTTAACGCTCGGCACACGATTTCTTGCCGAATCCGAAGGGGCGTGGTTCGTGATGCCCTTTTGTTTCTTGTGTCACTCATCCGTGACTTCTGAGGTTTCGTTGTATCTGCTTCCCCAGTGCTTTCCCCTACGAACCGTCGTGTATCATGTTTGAGTGAACTTCAATCTCTCTCCCGTCGAAGCCCGCATCCTCGGTTGCCTCATTGAAAAAGAAATCACCACTCCCGACTATTACCCACTGTCTCTAAATGCGCTCCAGAACGCGGCCAATCAGAAATCGAATCGAGAGCCGGTCATGGATCTCGATGAAGAGGCTATCCGGCGCGCTCTTCACGCTCTTTCCGAGCAAGGGCTAGCCCGTTCCGCCGCCAGCGACAGCCGTGTCGCCAAGTTCGAGCATCGCTTGGCCGATGTCTTCAACTTCCATCGGCACGAAATCGCCTTGATCTGCGTGCTGCTCCTCCGCGGTCCGCAGACTCCCGGCGAACTGCGGACCCGCACCGAGCGTATGTATGCGTTCGATGACTTGAACGCCGTCCATTCGGCGCTGAACCTCTTGATGAATCGCCAGCCGCCCGTGGTCACGCTGCTTGCACGACAGCCCGGGACCAAAGAGGCCCGCTACGCGCATCTTCTCTCCGGCGATGTGCTGGATCACGCTACGTCCACTCCAACGCAAGCCGCATCGGAAACGTCGACGACCGCCCACGAAGCGAGCGCCGCGGCAACGTACACCGAACGACTCACGGAGCTCGAAAGGGAAGTCGCCGACCTGCGAAATGAGGTCACCGAATTGAGACAACAGCTTTCGGCCTTTCAAAAGCAGTTCCAGTAGTCTCCGCTTGTGCACACTTTTTCCGCAATAAACCAAAAAGTTGCACACACCGCGCAGGCCGCGTACTGGTACGTGATGTTGTGTTTTACGAAAAGTAATTGAAGACCTTGCACTTGTACTTTGGTACAGGTCGGCGATAATTCTATTTCTCCCAGTACCTACAGCACTAACGGCGATGGAAGCGCGCATGCATCATCGCTAGTATTGAATGAAAGTTTTGGCAGCACCCAAGGTTGAATCGATCCTCGCGCGTCGGTCGCTAGGCTCGGTCGGCAGCAAAGGAAGACAGAGGTAATGAGTAAGAAGATCCGAGGGGCTATCTTTGTTTTGATTTGCGGCTTGTTTTTGTTTCAAGCCGTGAATCATGGCGCTAAGAGGCTAGCCGCGCCTTCCAAGCCTGCCATTCCGGCTGCGAAGGCTCCGCGTCGGGCCTCTACGGCCGCAAACACTCCGATTATTCATGCCTCGTTCCGCCCGCTGCGCTACTCGCTCCTCCGCGGCGGCTTCAACTCTGTCGACGAGTTCTTCGAGCGCGTTAAGGAAGACCCCACGCTTTACGATTTTTACGGCGACTGCGCCGATCGCAACGCCTCGATGCACGCGCTTCCTGAAGACATCGTCACGTTCTCCACTTTCCGTAAAGGCAACGTAATCAAGTGGGCTGCTCGGCCCCTCGTAGTAAAAAAGGGCGAGTACGTCATGACTTT
>JAFAZL010000543.1 GCA_019239815.1 Acidobacteriota bacterium | reverse complement strand
GTTGCGCATGTCCGGCGCCCAGCGCCATGCGCGTCGCCATCTCTTTGCGGCGCCGAGCGAGCCTTGCCATCGCGAGGTTCGCTATATTGAGTCCGCCGATGAGCAGCACCAGCAAAGCTCCGCCCCACAATAAATACAAGGTGCTTTTGATCCCAGCGGTCAGCATGTCCTGAAGGGGTTTCACGTCGGTGTGGAAGCCCGCGTTGATCAGGATTTCCTTGAACTCCGGCATGCGCTCCATGTTTTCAGCGTTCAAGGCGTTGATTTGCGCTTGCGCCTGCTGGATCGTCGCACCAGGCTTGAGGCGTCCGATGTTCGTCCAGTTGTTGCTGTGGTGAACCTTCTTTTCTTCGCCGGTGAATGCGGCCGGCATCCACAGTCGCACGTCCGGATTGATGAAATTGAAACCGCGAGGCATGACACCAACAATCTGGTAGGGCTTGCCGCTGATGCGCAGGTCGCGGCCGACGACGGACTTGTCTCCGCCGTAGAGTTGCTGCCAAAGTCCGTAACTCAGGACGACTTTTTGCTCGCTGCCGATTTCTCCTTCCGCATCATTGAAGGGGCGCCCCAATTCCGGAGTGACTCGGAGCAGGCGGAACCACGATGGCGTCACCAGCATTCCCGTCACCTGTTGCGGAGCGCCGTTGAGTTCGATGGTCTGGCTTCGGTCGTGAAACAGTGCGTGGCTCTCGAACGCCGGGACTTCCTGCATGCGGTCGAAATAATCACCCGAGCTGCTGGCGTTGCCATTCACCGCGCCAGCCTTGGGGTATTCGTTGGACATCAGCAAAATCGAATTTGCGTCGGCGATTGGCAACGGCCGCAACACCACCGAGTTCACGATCGCGAAGAGAGCCGCATTTGCCGCGATGCACACGGCGAACGTCAGCACCACCGTAAGTGCAAATGTCTTGTCGTGCCACAGCGAACGCGCCGCATGTTTGGCGCTGAGTCTCAATGCATCCATGCGCAAATACCTCCCCATGCTCAAGCGAGCAAGCTGGTCCGTGCCAGTCATTTACGCACTCGCCCGCGAGAAAGTTCAATGAGAAGAGGAAGGCTAGAGAGCTGACGCCTGGGCAAGCTGTGGCGCAGCAGTGCTGCGCCCCTACAAAATCTTGCTCGATGGTTGGTTAGTTGGGCTTCTTTTTGCCGCCCAGGAGGCCGCCGAGTTGTTGCAGGGCGCCTGCGGGATTCTGCTTTATGTTGTTGAGGTTTTGACCGCCGGGCGCGGCGCCACCGGCGACGCAGCCGAGTTGAGACTTCAACATGCCGGCGGCGAGGCCACCGACGTCGGGGATGAATTTCGGATCGCTGGTGGTGCCCTGAATTTGGAACGGGATCGTCGGCCCTGTCGTATTTTTGCACTTGGTTGCGCCGCCGCCCAAAACCTGACCGAGAAGACCACCGGCGGCCCCTGCCACGGGACTGGCAGCGACTATGCCTTGGGCGAGCGTGGCAGCCATTTTGAAGTCCATCTGATTCTTGGCGTTGATGTTTCCGCCGCCTACGAGGGTGCCGAGTTGCGGCATGACCGCGTTAAAGTTGTCGGCCTGAATGCCGTCGGGTGCTACGCGGACGTTCGAAGTCAACTTCTCAATGGTCAGGTCCTGGCCGGTCTTGATACCTGTTAGCGCGGAGATTGACGAGAGTCTCGAGCCGAGGTCGAAGCCGGCGAGTTTTGCGCCGAAGAGGCCGACGTTGCCGGAGGTAACGAGCTTGTCGGTCGGTCCGTTGACATTGAGGTTGGTGCTCAGAGTTCCCTGCTGAAGCGAGGCGCCCTTCGGAAGATTGACGCCGAGGGCGGGCAGGAATGCCTGCAAGTCTTTTGCGGGGAGGCTTTGCCCGTCGACTTTAATGTGAAGCACGGCGCCTTCAGTGGGGATTTCATACGTTCCGGAGAGATTCAGCGCCGCGGTTCCAATTTTGAGAACCGACGGATTCAGGACGCCAGCGTTCTTGACCAGATCGTACTTTGTATCGAAGTTGACCGTCACCGGCTCGCTCGCGGCGGTCCCTCCGGCTACCAGCAATGCTTTCGAAAGTTTCGCCGTGCCCTTCGTCGAAGCGGAGCCATTTTGCGACGAGATGTTGCCTTCGAGATCCAGGATGCCGCCCAGACCAGCGGAAGGATCGACAAAACCTGTGGACGCGAGATTGAGGGAATTCACGTTGAGTTTGGCGTCGAGAGGAGTGAGTACGGAGTTGGTTTCGTTGACGGGGCCGACTGTGCCGTCAACCTTGAAGTTGCCGCCGCCGGGGAGATCGGCGGTGACGGTGACGGGGAATTTTGAAGTGAGGGAGACGTTGGATGCGGTCACATCGACATTGCTGTAGTTGCTCTTTTTCTGTGAACCGACGGAGCTGACGATGATCTGGCCATTTTTCAATTCGAGCTTCTGAACCGTGAATGTCGGCGGAGCTCCGGACGCCGGCGCGGAAGCAGGGGCGGCAGGCTTGGCGGGCTGGCCTGCCGGCGCGGCGGGAGCCGCTTGGGCTTGGGCCTTCGTAGAAGAAGCGCCGAGCGTAGAGTAGTTCCAGTCGCCAGCGGCGTTGCGAATAAGGGAAACCTGCGGGCTGTCGATGACGACGTCGGTGACGTTGAGCGTCTTCGACATGATCAGCGGCATCATTTCGACACCGACGTTCAACGACTTGGCGGTGAGGAAGGGCGCCGAGCTGAATTTCGGGTCATCGGCGACGGAGAGATTGTCGGCACCGAGTGAGCCGCTGAAGAGCGAAAGGCTGAGATTGCCGACTTCGACTTTGCGACCAAGCGCGGCGGACGCTTGCTCCTCGATCTGCGGACGGAAATGGTTCACCGGAATAAGGAACGGAGCGATGACGACGAGCAAAATCAGGACGACGATAACGATGCCGATAATCTTTAGTGTGCGACCCATGGGGACCTCCGAACGAGGTGGGAATCAGAACGCGAGTCCGTTGAGGGGCAGATAATAACACACAGTTTTGAGCGGAGAAGTACGGCAGAAACCTGATAGGCTCGAATGCGGTGATGGCTATCAGTCGACGTGCTGCATCTAAGTCGTGATTCGCAGCGATTGAGCTAGGAGTTTGTTCGGTCAGGGATGAATAGATTGAATTGGGCGCAAGAAGTGGGTGTGGTGGCGCTTTGGGAGACCAGCAGTGATCCAGGGATCTGGGAATCGTGTATTTCGGTACTTACGTTCATTGGGCTTGACTGTTGTAGCGCTGCTGGCGGTGCTTGGAACTACAACCGACGCGTATGCCCAGACTGAGGCTCCGGCAACGCAAGGCGCGAACCTGCCGGATGCGCCGACGCCTCAGGTTCCGACGCAGCAAACCGAACAAGGGCGAAAAGCGCAATTGAGACAAACGATCGAGGTTCTCGGAAAACGATCGATCTTTTTTCCGGAACTGGCGCACGAACGGCGGCCGCTGACGTCAACGCAGAAGCTTCAACTGGCGGTGGATGAGACGATAGCGCCTTCACGGTTCATGGGTTCGGCATTTACGGCGGGCATCGGCCAGGCGCGTGATTCGCTGCATGACTACGGGCAGGGGTGGGAGGGTTACGGCAAGAGGTTTGGATCATCGGTCGCGAGCAATGCGTCGAGTCATTTGTTTGGGACGGCGCTGATTCCGTCGATCACGCATGAGGATCCGCGGTACTTTGTGAAGCTGTTTGGGAGTCCGAAGAGCCGAATCCTTTACGCGATGTCACGGATTGTAGTCACGCGGACCGATGATGGCCGCCCAACATTTAACTGGTCGTATGTGATGGGTGGATTGATGGCGGAGAGTCTGGCGACCAGCTACCTGCCGGAGAATGAGCGAACGGCGGCGAAGACGTTCACGCGGTTTGGAGTGCGCGTAGGGTTCGGCGCGCTGGACAACGTGGTGAAGGAGTATTGGCCGACGATTTTCAAGGGCCTGCGAATTAATAAGTTGGTGCCGCCAGAGAGATCGGATCCTGGAACGGTGACGCCGCAGGTTGGGCCTCCGGCACCGCCGCCAGCTAGAGAACCGCAACATTAGGTGTTGCCGCACTCTCGGTAAGAATGGCTATCACTTATTTATGCAACGGCAAACGGGAATAGCCGACTTGAACGCGAAACGCGGCAACTGCAGCAGCGTGATTTTCGCTAGGTTGAGCGTCGTGCTGCTCTGCGTGTGTTTTTTGTCGGCCGACGCCAGTGCTGGTCAGGATGCGAACCCGCAACAGAGTGGCGACGGGGCGGTCCGGGTGGCGATGCACAATGTGAAGTATCGCTTCGCAGAAAGCGTTTCGGTACAGGTCAATTATTTGAACGGCGCGTTTGTGCCGGTCGGCGACCACACGATGCCGGTCGCGGACGACAAGAACTCGTTCAAGATTCACATCGACACGGCCGAGATCGCAATGAGTCCGCAGGATTTGGGGAACCTGCTGAATCAGTTTGTGTTCGCGCGTCCGGGTTCGCCGTTGGCTGGGATTTCTGTGACGATGCTCGCCAACGAACACCTGCGTGTGAAAGGGCGGCTGAAGGATAAGGGCAATATTCCGTTTGAGACGGAAGGAGCGCTCGTTGCGGCGCCGGACGGCAAGTTGCGGCTGCATGCGGAGAAGGTGAAAGCGCTGAAGATTCCGGTGAAGGGACTGATGGATGCTTTTGGGATCGAGGTCGACAATCTGATCAAGTCAGGTCAAGTGCCAGGCGTTGCGGCCGACGGGAATGATCTGATTTTCGATTTGGAGCAGATGCTGCCGGCTCCCCGCATCGAGGGAAAAGTGACGAACGTCCGTGTCGAGCAGAATACGATCGTGCAGACGTTTTCGGATGGTTCGAATGCGAAAGATGCGAAAGCGTTGCCAAAATATCAGGGCAACTACATGGCGTTGCGGGGCAATAGCATCCAGGTGGGCAAGCTGACGATGCAGGACACGGATATCGTTGTGTTCGATATGGATCCGGCGGATCCACTGGATTTCTTTTTGGACCGGTATAGAGAACAGCTGGCGGCGGGTTATACGAAGATCTCGACGAGCTTTCAGGTGCGCGAATGGGTGAAGGATTTCGGAAAGCTCGCGCAGAGTAAGAAGGCGGCGAGTGCTGCGAGCACTGCGCCCGCGAAGAATTAGAAGCGGGTCGTTTTTATTCAGGAACAAACAAACGATTGACAGAGAGAGGCGGAGGCTCTAGTTTGCGAGCGGTTAGTAAACGCTTACTTCGTCGTAAGACTGCAGAAAGCGCCGGCAAGAAGCCTTCGAAGCTCAGGGTAAACCGGCGCGGCGAATTTTTTAGTCAGGAGATGATATGCCACGTGCATCGCGACGTTCATTTCTGAAAACGACAGCAACAACCGGGTTGGCCTGCTCGGCGAGTCTCGCACTTGGGCGATCTGTATTGGGTCAAGCGTCGGGAACGGCGCGGGTGTATCTCGACACGCGGCGGACGATTTCGCCGATCGATCGCAATTTGTTTGGTTCGTTTCTGGAACATCTGGGGCGGGCGATTTACGAGGGGATTTACGATCCGGGCTCGAAGCTCTCGGATTCGAGCGGGTTTCGCAAGGATTTGATCGACGAGATTCGGAAAGTCAATGTGCCGATCATTCGGTATCCGGGCGGGAATTTTGTGTCGGGCTACAACTGGCTCGATGGAGTGGGGCCGAAGAAGGATCGGCCGGTCACATTGGACAAGGCGTGGAATTCGCTAAATTCGAATCAGTTTGGCACCGATGAGTTCATGGCGTGGTGCAAGCTGGCAAATACGAAGCCGCTGATGGGACTGAATCTTGGGACGGGGACGGCGGAGCAGGCGGCGGCGCTGGTGGAATATTGAAACGTCGAACGCGGGACGCAGTGGAGCGAGCTGCGGCGGAAGAATGGGATTGCGGAACCTTACAAGGTGGAGCACTGGTGCCTGGGCAACGAGATGGATGGGCCGTGGCAGATCGGGCATATGTCGGCGGTCGATTATGGGTACAAGGCAGCGGATGCGGCGCGGCAGATGCGGTATGTCGATAATTCCCTAAAGCTGATTGCGTGCGGGTCGAGCGGGCCGGGGATGCCGACGTATCTGGAGTGGGATCGGGAGGTGCTGGAGCAGTGCTACGAGTATGTGGATGCGTTGTCGCTGCACCGATATTTCGACAATTCGGAGACGACGGGCGGGGATTCGGCGCATTTT
>JAFAZL010000460.1 GCA_019239815.1 Acidobacteriota bacterium | reverse complement strand
GTTGCGCCAAAAAAGACCAAAGCGTCGGACTGAACTGCGGCCATATTCATTTCCTCTCTGAAAGCAACTCTGGAACTGTGATGAAATGCGACGCAAATGGTTTGCGCGTTTGTGATCGAGCGGGAAGTTCGTCCGCTCGATTGCGATTCGGCTGGGAAATCATCCTACTCGAAACCGACACGATCAAAAATTGGGGAAAGCATCGCCGGGCACTGCCGCGGGGCAATGCTGCCTCAATCGAGCAAAACAACCAGAAATCCCTCGAATTCGTCATTTTTAGCTATCCGTGTAAAGCACAGCCACCAGGCCCAAACCGGCTAGTACGCGCGGTTCGGGCGTAATAGCACGCCCCATTTACGGGCAGTTTGCGACGCCGTTTCTTTCCGGTGACGCGGTGGGTTCGGCGCGTGAACACATGGATGCAAAGCCCCCAATAAAGCCTTTGTCGTCAGTCCGCCGAGTCGTGGCGAGCCGCATGCAATTACAAGCGGCAACTGTCCCCTTCCTTGGTGGTCGGACTTTGACACTACGCAAGCTGTGCCTCGCTTTGGCGATCTGCCTATGCTTCGTGTTGCGAGCACCCGGGCAGGATAGGGTGTATAGAGCCAACGCACTGGTGCGTCCGGGAATCGGTGCGGTGCCTGCCGATTTTGACCAAATTGTCATTCCCATTTCGGAATTGAAGATTGGTTTTGGGCTCGAAAATAAATTCGGCACCGGGTTCTGCCTCGACCCGAATTGCCGACTGATCGCTACGAACTATCACGTCGCTGCGATCGCCAACCCTTCCAAGATCGATGGGCAGCCGATTGTCGATCGATTCTTGGCGACTGGGCCCGAAGATGAAGGCGCGACCGTGAACGTCGGGCCAACAGCGGGAGCAATCAAATACACGCTGAGCCGCGACCTCGCGATTCTCGAATTGCGGAGGCCTCTCGCGCACCATCACGGGGCAGCGTTTAGCCTGGATGAACCCCAGCCCGGGCTGCGCGTCGAGATTTACGCGTACCCGAAAGAAGCGAATCGCGCATCGCGGAAATTGCTGCGCTTTTCGGGCACGTACAAAGGCGAGACGACGTCGGGTTTGATGGCGTTCGACTATGCGCCCGTGAGCGGGGATAGGCTCCAACCAGGCGCCAGCGGTGGAGTTGTTGTTGATGCACAGAGCCATCGCATCGTCGGTGTGCTGACTGGAGTCGATGAGGAAAGTGCCTCCACGGCTGTTGCCGTCCCGGCACAGTCACTCGCTGACTTTGTCACCAAGGTCGAGCCATTTCTCGCGACGACGCTCTTTCCGTCGCGCGGGATTACGCCACCGGACGCGGACGACATCTATCCGAAATATGTCGCGCCGACAACGGATGGGCTTCAGCATCGCGGGGCCGAACCCGTCCTAGTAAAACAGCTGCGTGAAACCGCGCAGCAACTCGCGGAGGGCATGCGAAACCTGATCGCGGTGCAGCGGCTGGCGTGGGGCTCAGGCAACAAAGAGGCGTCGTTGCATGCAGCCTACGAAGTGCGGGTGATCGACGGCGCACAGAAATTTAGAGAATTTCCAGATGGCAAGGCGGAGCTCGACGAAATACCGCTGCCGCCGCTGAGCCATTCGATTGTGCCGGCGTTGGAGTGGTCGGAGCTGCCTGAGATGGTGGGGAAGCAGCTTCATCTCAAGGTGCATCAGGCGCCGGATGTTGTTGTGAATGATAAGCAGCTCAAAGTATTTCAGTACAGCGCCGGTATCGAAGATGGCGTTTGCGGCTTTACCTACGTCAACGATCACATTCTGTTCAAGTCGAGCAAGACCGTACGAACGAGTTGCTATGGCGAAGTGTGGACCGATGAGGACATGAACATCGTGCGCATGTCGGAGCACTATGAGCTTCCGGGCGAACGCAAGGTGTATCACGTCGTCGTGACGTATGGTTTGTTGACGCGCGCAGGTGAAGCGGCGCGCACGATTCCGATGACGATCGCGGCGAAAACTGAGGATAAGAATCGCGTCGATTGGTGCCGCGGGCAGTTCACCGACTATCAAATCTTCGGCAGCCAAGTAAAAATCCTCGCCGAGAAGTAGCGGCGAGCGGGCCCCGTCCCCATCGATAACGTCGCGACTTGCGTTGTTTGCAAAGCGCGACTGGTGAAAGTCAATACTGCGCCTCATCTGGTCGGACGCTGCGTGCATCATGCCCGCAGTCAAACTCCGTCATCGTGTGTCTGGTTGGCGAGCATCGAAAATAACCAGTGTTTGCCTGCATTTTTCTTCGTCGTGCGTCAGAATTCGCTTGACGATTTCCACAGCTTTTTATAGTCTTGCGCCAATCCCCGAGCTGTCCTGAACACAAATTTGTCCCCCGGTAAGTCGATCGAATCCAGTATTCACCTGGAGGACCCGTGTTCAAGCGCCTCTTTCGTAAGTGGCAACTTCGACGAGCTGACCGTATTGCGCGCGAGCTCATTGTGCCTCTGCGCCGCGGCCTTGCGCCGTTCAACGATGAAGACGGAGAGGTTATCTCGGACATTCGCGATGACGACTTCGTGCTGACCTACATATTCGGAGCGGTTCTTGGCTCCATCGAGTCGTCGGGCAAGAAAGCGGACGCGGCGTTCGCCGGTATGGTGTTGCGACAGACTCTCGAGTATTTGTTCGGACATGGACAGGAGCGCGCCGAACTGTGCGCCGCGCTCGCACGCCGTGGCGAGGAAGACTTCAGCTGTGGCGTCGCAGTGGGCTATGCGGATGTGCGCGAGTTCAAGAAGTCGCGCATCGCATATCCGACTGGCTTGATCGAGCATCTGCGCGTTTACGGCGCTTAGCGCCTCCACAGCATCGGGTAGTGATTGGCGACCTGTGGCCATGCCGACAGGCCAAAATGTCAGTGCCTGGAACGACGCGTGCGTCCTTTCGCGCCCTAAATACCGCGATCCTCTCGTGTAAACTGTATAAGTCAAACTTAGTGTCACTATAGGCCGCGCTTTGAGTGGTCGAGTAGCGCGGCGAGCACCAGACGACACAACACGAGGGCCAACGTGGATTTTTCTTTCACCGACGAACAGAACCAGCTCCGCCGCAGCATTCGCGAATTCGCCGAGGGCGAGATCGCGCCCCACGTCATGGAGTGGGACGAAGCCTCAAAATTTCCGCTGGAAATCATGTCCAAGCTCGCGGAAATGGGCCTACTCGGCGTCATTTTTCCTGAGCAATACGGCGGCGCGGGGCTCGGCTACATCGAGTACGTCATCGCGATTGAAGAGCTTTCGCGCATTGACGGAAGCGTCGGGATCATCGTGGCCGCGCACAATTCGTTGTGCAGCAATCACATTTTTAAGTTTGGTACCGAAGAGCAGAAGAAGAAGTATCTGACTCCGCTGGCGCAGGGGAAGAAGATTGGCGCGTGGTCGCTGACTGAGCCGGAAGCGGGGTCGGACGCGGGTGGTACGAGGACGACGGCGAAGCGCGACGACGGCTCGTGGATTATCAATGGATCGAAGACGTTCTGCACCAACGGGCACTATGCGGATTACGCCGTGGTGATGGCGGTGACGGATAAGTCGAAAAATTCGCACGGGATCAGCGCGTTTATCGTGGAGAAGGGGACGCCTGGATTTAAGCCGGGGAAGAAGGAGAACAAACTCGGGCTGCGGGCGAGCGACACGTCGGAGTTGATTTTTACGGATTGCAAAGTGCCGGCGGAAAATTTGCTGGGAGCAGAAGGGGAAGGGTTCATCGGCAGCTTGAAGATTCTGGACGGGGGGCGCATCTCGATCGCGGCGCTGGCGCTGGGGATGGCACAGGGCGCGCTTGACGCCGCGATTAAGTATTCGAAGCAGAGGAAGCAATTCGGGCAGACCATCAGCGAGTTTCAGGCGATTCAGTTCAAGCTGGCGGACATGGCGACGCAGGTGGAGGCGGCGCGGCTGTTGGTGTATCAGGCGGCGTGGCTTGCAGATCGGAAGGATGTGCGGTTTACGCGTGAATCGAGCATGGCGAAGCTGTTTGCCAGCGAGGTCGCGGTGCGCGTGGCCAACGAATGCGTGCAGATTCACGGCGGGTATGGATTCATCAAGGATTACCCGGCGGAGAAGTTTTATCGCGATGTGAAGTTGTGCACCATTGGCGAAGGCACCAGCGAAATTCAGAAGTTGGTGATTGCTCGACAGCTACTCGGCAAGAAATAATAGGGGCGATGCGTTCGCCTTCAGCTACCGTACGCGCCATGTGGCGCAAATCACAAATACAGGAAAACGATGCCGCAGGCGCTTGAGAATTGGGCGGAGCGCGTTTGCGCGGGCGAAGCCCTCGCGGTGTCGCGTGCCATCACTGCGATCGAAAATCATCAGCCCGAAGCCGAAGAGTTGTTGCGGAAGGTTTTTCCTCGTACAGGGAAGGCATATCTCACTGGGATTACTGGAGCGCCGGGGACCGGCAAGAGCACGCTCGTTGATCGGCTGGCGGCGCACTATCGGCGCGCGAACGAAGCAGTGGGCGTGATCGCGGTCGACCCGACAAGCCCGTATACCGGCGGCGCGATTCTGGGCGATCGCATTCGGATGCAGGCACATGCGGGCGATTCGGGGATGTTTATTCGGTCGATGGCTACGCGTGGTTTTTTGGGTGGGCTGGCGCGAGCGACGGCGGAAGTCGCTCTGCTGCTCGATGCGGCGGGCAAGGAGCAAGTGCTGATCGAGACGGTTGGCGTGGGGCAGGATGAAGTGGATATCGTGCGGCTGGCGGATTGCGTCGTGGTGGTGATGGTGCCGGGGCTTGGCGATGACATTCAGAATATGAAGGCTGGGTTGATGGAAGTTGCGGATATTTTTGTGCTGAATAAATCGGAGCGCGAAGGGGCGGACCGGCTCGAGCAAGAATTGCATGCGATGCTGTCGTTGGTGATGCCGCGGGACGGGTGGCATCCGCCGGTGGTGCGCACGGTGGCGAGCGAGAACAAGGGCATCGATACGCTGGCGGCTGCGATTGCAAAATTTCGGGGGCACTTTGAGTCGAGCGGGGAGCGGCGAAGGAAGCATGTGGAGCATTGGAAGGCGCGACTAATTGAGTTGACGGAATCGCGGTTGTTGCAAAAGGTTTTGGGTGGGAAGGATGCGGATGTTCGCCTGACGACGCTGGCGGGTGAGGTTGCCGATCGAAAGAAAGATCCGTTCACAGCGGTGACGGAGATTCTGAAGCAGGGCGGCGCGTCGTTCTGAGATTTTCCCGGAATCAACTAGACTTTGTACGGCGGATCTGCTCCGCTCGTTTGTAGATGATCGAGGTTAAATGCCGAAGCTAAAGAAGTCTGCCGCGAGTAAGTCGAGTTCGAAAAAAGCCGCATCTGCGCCGAAAGCCGAGATCGGGATTATTGGTGGCAGCGGTCTCTATTCCATGGAAGGTCTCACGAATGCGCGCGAGGTGCGCATCAAGACACCATTCGGGGATCCGTCGGATGCGTTTGTCATCGGCACGCTGGAAGGGAAGCGGGTCGCGTTTCTGGCGCGTCACGGACGCGGCCACCGATTTCTTCCGGCGGAGGTGCCTTACCGCGCCAACATTTACGCGATGAAGTTGCTTGGTGTGGATCGCATTATTTCGGTGAGTGCGGTCGGTTCGCTACAGGAAGATTTGCGTCCTGGTGAGTTTCTGGTGCCGGATCAGTTTTTCGATCGAACGAAAGTGCGCGTGTACACATTTTTTGGCAATGGCATCGTGGCGCACATCGCCTTCGACAAGCCGACGTGTCCGCAGGTTGCTGGCGTGCTTTCGGATGCGAGTGAGCATTCGAGGGTGAAGGTGTATCGCCGAGGGACTTATGTGTGCATCGAGGGGCCGCGGTTCTCGACGATCGCCGAAGCTCAGGTGCATCGGCAGTTGAGGTTTGAAGTGGTTGGGATGACCAACGTCACGGAAGCGGTGCTCGCGCGTGAGGCGGAGATTTGCTATGCCTCGATTGCGATGATTACGGACTACGATTGCTGGCATCCGGAGCATGATGCAGTGACGGGCGCGCAGATCCTTGCCACGCTGAATCAGAATGCGCTGAATGCGCAGCGGGTGTTGCGCGAGGCGGTGCGCAGGATGCCGGCGGAGCGCAAATGCAAGTGCGGCTCGGCATTGTCGAGCGCGATTTTCACCGATCCCAAAATGATTCCCGCGGAAACCAAAAAGAAACTGGCTGCGATCGTCGGCAAATACCTCAAGTAGAAAGACAGGAGAACAGCGTGTCCTTACTCGTTGTAGGTTCTGTTGCGTTTGATGGCGTCGAAAGCCCGTACGGAAAGGTAGAGCGCACACTCGGCGGAGCTGCGACGTATTTCTCGGTTGCGGCGAGTTTTTTTACGCCGGTGCATCTTGTCGGAATTGTTGGTGACGATTTCACTGAAATTGACGCGAAGATTTTCCATGGGCGAAAGATCGACGTTGAGGGCCTTGAGCGCGCGCCGGGTAAGACCTTCTTCTGGGCGGGCAAATATTCGGAGAACCTCAACGACCGCACGACGCTCACGACGGAACTAAATGTCTTCGCAGATTTCAAACCGAAGCTGCCGGAGAAATATCGCAAGTCGAAGTTTGTGTTTCTCGCGAACATCGCGCCGAATCTGCAACGCGACGTGTTGCAGCAGGTCACCAAGCGACCAAAGATCGCTGCGCTCGACACGATGAATTACTGGATCGAGGGATCCAACGCAGATTTGCTGAAGACGCTGAAGGGCGTCGATATTCTGATGATCAACGACTCCGAAACGCGTCAGCTCTCGAATGAACACAACCTGCTGCGCGCGGCCAAGCGCATCTTCAAGCTCGGGCCTTCGACGCTGATCATCAAGCGCGGTGAGTATGGCGCGATGATGGTGGACAAGCGGGGCGCGTTTTGCGTACCGGCATTTCCGCTGGAGGAGCCGCATGATCCGACCGGAGCGGG
>JAFAZL010000436.1 GCA_019239815.1 Acidobacteriota bacterium | reverse complement strand
GCCATATGCAGAACCAGCTTTCGATCCGCATCCTTCATCTCGGACAACGCTTTGTGCAGCGCGAGGAAGTACGCCCGGTCTCGTCCTGCCTCACCGAAATTTTCACTGTGATCGACTTTGATTTTCTGAACATTTTCAGGCACACGGCCCTTGTGGAACAGTTGATACATCGGCACTTCCAAAGCACGCGCAAGCTTTTCGAGCGTATCCAGTGATGGCACTGTGTGATTGTTTTCGACGCGTGAGACATAACACCTAAGTAAGCCGGTTCGCTCTTCGATGTCACCCTGCGACAGACTCTTGGACTCACGGAGTTCTCTTAGCCGATCTCCTATGACCACCGTCCCCTCCTATACTGCCACGCTTTAGCGATCTGGCTTGCGTGGTGCTCTTCGCTTGCGAACCCACATGTTAAAAATTCGGATCACATTCTCCTCGGATAACGTCCCATTTTTCAGTTTAAACGCGTCAATAACTTGCTGATCGGTCCATTTCAAATGCGCTACAAATAATGAATCGAAGTCTGCGAGGTATTGTTCATCTGTTTTCATACTGTGTTCTTACTCCCTGAGTACTCCCCTTGGCGCCGATCATATGAAGTGATATCAGGTAGTGCCGTAGGCTCGCTGAGAGGGATTACAACACCGGGCGGGAGGCTGGACAAGTGCAAGGACAGGTCAAGTGGTTCAACAATTCGAAGGGGTTTGGATTCATCGGGCGGGAGAACGCACCAGATGTTTTCGTCCATTACAGCGCAATTACTGGCGAAGGATTCCGAACACTGCAAGAGGGTGACAAGCTTGAATTCGAAATTGTTCAGGGACCAAAGGGACCACAGGCCGCAAACGTGAGAGCGAGCGAAGAGCCGCGCCGGGTTAGAACTCACGGATGAAAGTGGAACTCAAGCCCAACTTCTGTTTCTGCCTTGCCCGGCGCATACTTCCACCGCTTGACCGCATCGACCGCTGCGTCCGTCAAAAGGGGATGGCCACCGATAACATCCACGCGCTTCACACGACCATCCGGCCCGATGGTCGCTCTGATTTTGACTGTGCCCGTTAAATTCATGTGTCGGGCAATTTCAGGGTAGACCGGCGTCGGCTTGTCTAATACCTCGCGTTGTTCCTGTGCACCGCAAGTGGTGGCCATGAGGGCGAGAAACAGAATGGCGATGAGAGTTGCGGCTCGTCGCTGGAGATCGAAAATTTCCTTCAGGCACATGCGTTATACCGACGATGATGGAAGTCGGCGTCGCAGTGAATGGAGCGGAAGTACTAACAAGGATCAGTGGTTCGTAAAAGGTAAGATCGAGTTGCGCTCTTCACGCAGACTCCATTGGTGTGGAAACCACAGAAGAGACATTCCAAGCGATACGACTCAATCTTGGATTTCACCGACTGCGACAGTGGGCGCGGGTTCGGCGCGGTCGCAGGCGATCACAACTGCATTGGCTAGACGCCGCAGGTTCGCCCACGTATCAACCTCGCCCTTGAGTGATAGCGTCGCTGCCGGGAGGATGGATTCGGCGTGCTGGTACAAACGTTCTACGGCAACCCGCGCCACTCGGATGTTGTCGTTTTTCTTCTTGGTGAGCACCAAGGAGAAACGCGCCACCAGTCCTTGCGCTTCGGACCTGAGTGCGGAAATCGTCATCGGCAAAACGGACCGGTCGGTGTGCATCGCGGCATCATAGCGCTGCATATGATTTGGAACAACTAGGGTGGAAGTTAGCGACGAGCCACATCCAATGGGATTGCGTATCAAATCGATCTTCAACGTAACTGAAGGCTCGCATGGTGCTAGGTGTTAGCTGTCTGTACGGCTTCGCCAAAGTCACGCAGGATTTGACTTCTCGCCGGCAATCGGAAGACCGAATTCGTGACTTGAACAAAGAACTGCGAAAGCGGGTCGCACAGCTTGATGAGAGTCAACGTATTGTGGAGCTTCGCACTTTGGAATTGCAGAAGTTGTCCTCCCAACTTTAACAGAGCCAAGACGAGGAGCGGCGGCGCATAGCGCGGGAATTGCATGACGACTTAGCTCAACAGATTAGTGCGCTAAAAATGGACTTGGATGCCGGTGGCCATATGGAGGTCGACAAGGTCGCAGGCGATATCCTCGAATGGGTTCGCAATTTATCGTATCTTCTTCACCGTCCGCTTCTTGAAGAGACCGGCCTCCGCTCGGCACTTTATTGGTTCGTTGAAGGCCTTTCGAAAAGAAGCAAGCTTCAAATTTCACTTACGGTTAGTCCAGAAAACTTCCAGCGCCTGTCACCTGATGTCGAGACTGCGATCTTCCGCGTGGTTCAGGAAGCGCTCGTGAATGTACTTCGTCACTCGGGTAGCGCAAGTGCTCGGGTGGAGATAGAACAAAAGTCCGACGAAGTTGCCGTCCGTATTCGCGATTTTGGTAAGGGAATACCTCTCGGGCCGACCCTGCACCGTGCAACCGGCAAGTTGGGAGTCGGGATCACGGGTATGCGAGAAAGAATCCGGCAGTTCGGCGGGGAGCTAACAGTAGCGCGTGCGGAGCCTGGAACACTCGTGGAAGCGCATGTTCCTCTGGTTGCGAGCTAGGTGTGTGTAGGGCCCGTTCGTTCGCCATCACAAGGGGCAAAAGGCAGTTAACGTGGACTAGCGAATGACCGGAAAAAACGCTTCGAAAAACCAGCACAAAAGACGTGCGAACGCTTTCATAGCAAACCCCGCCACGACGGAAGTTGCGTGCAATGTATTAGCGGGCGCCCGGTTCGAACACCGGTAGAACACTGTAGTTGCTGACGGGAAATTCAGTGAGCGACCCTTACTCGGCTGCGCGGCCGGCGAGCATCCCGAATTTTGGCCGCGTACATCTCCCGCATCTCGGCGATTGCACCCAGAACTTCCTCAAGCGACGGCAACTCTCCCGTCCCCGCAGCCGCTCAACCAGCGGTGAAGTCCGAGGTACAATCCCTCCAACCAGCTCTACCCGCCTTCCCAAGGTGGACATGCCAATCGTTGCGCTCGCGTTTCACGAACACATCGCGATGGAGAAGTTGGATCGGTATTTCGAATCAGCCAGAACCTCAGGCGGTGAGACCCGGCCTATCAATTGCGCGAAGTGTTCTCTGGGATTTGCTGTCGTTCTTGTGAATCGCGAAGATAAGAATAATCCGACGCACATTGAGCAACTATTGAAACTGATCGAGGAAGACTGCATTGCGGGACTTCACAAAGACGAATATGTTTTGACAGTCGCGCTACCCAGTTAGGTCAAAGAAAAAGGCGGCTTCAGCCTGGGGACCTCCACCGCCATCTTAGAACTCTGTGCTCAGCAAGGTTACGCCTCAACACAGACGCAAGCAACCAAGTTAGGCGTTCGCTCTCTTTGTCTTCCCGCTCTTTTCTTCTTCGGCCTCTTCTGCAGGCGCGGACTTGCCGATTGTTTGAGCGATGCTTCGCACCTTAGCGTCGGCAGCTTGTTCCTCTTTCAAGGATTCGTTGAGTAGCTTAACGACTTGGGATTGTCCGAGTTGTTCGGCGAGCGCGATTGCTGCCATGTAACCGGCCATCTCGTAGTGCTCAACGCGAGAAGCGGCTCCAGCGATACCGAGGTCAAGAACATTTTCATCGCCATCTTCATCCAACGCTTCGCTGCCTTCTTCGATCAGGCCCTCCATGCCATGGCACTTCTTGCCTGTGGGCTCGGTACCCAAGAGTCCAGCTACCTGCTCAAGCCGCTTCAGTTGATTTTCGGTTTCCTTCAGATGGGACTCAAACGCGGCGCCGAGTTCTTCGTTGTTCGAGCCTTTCGCCATCTTTGGTAGTGCTTTGGTGAGTTGCTTCTCTGCGGAATACAAGTCTTTGATTTCTTCTTCCAACAAATCCTTAATCGTAGCAAGTTCAGGCATGTTCCCTCCGTTGAGCCACTCTCCAGACCAGCGTACGAGTCGCCGTCATGCGCTTCCATACGTAGGAACCTGTAGTTGGAGAATATTTCTAAGCTTATATCCACCGGTTAGCTTCTCCTCACCGTAGCGATACCGCGTGTTTACTAGAATCAGGACCGACTTTTGACCGTTCATGCGTCGAATCAGTTGAGCTAAGTCTTCCACGAGGCGTGGTGACGCACCGATAATTTCAAGGACTACTGAGTAGAGGCAGCTTCGGGGTGGCCGGTCTCCTCTATCGTATGGTGTTCGGAGTCGGCGGCATGCTTATGATCACCGCGTTTTTTTTGCAAAGAATATAGCCATCGCATTTACTTGCGCGAGGTAGGTGAGAGCCGAGACGCCATGATGCCACAGCATCCAATAGAGGCCTTCCCCTCGATAAGAACAACGTTCTGTGAGCACAATCGACGGTATGTCCGATGAATTTCTTAGACCTCAGAATGCATGGTTCAATCCTCGACGATAGAAGATAATTCTCCTTTGCCACCAAGGGTACGGCGATGGCGAGTTTCTAAAGCTGGTTATTCGCGATTTCAGCTTCACGTGTTAGGAGCGTGACAGGATTCGCGGTTGCTTCTGATTCGCTCTCGGAACCTTTCTTGGTTTCTGCCATGCGAGGCAACGCGTCAGGCAACATTTGATCAACAAGCGAAAGCAGTTCGGCCGTCGCCCCTGGTGCACATCCTTGAACCATCGCACCGAGCTTTGCGCTTATGCCGAGGTGAATCTCTGCGTCTCCATGGATACATGCATTGATGACCTTGCGGGCGGCGCTTCGTGCTGAAATGGACGCGCCTGGGAGGGAGTCGCTTATGGTGAACCATGCATACTCCTTTTCGGTCTGACCCGTGAAGAACGCGTTCCTAGGGCTGCCCGTCCGCATCAGGCCCGGACAAACGGTCGTCACGAAAACGCGGTGTTTAGCCAACTCCACTCGCAAACCTTCACTGTAGCCGACGAGAGCGAACTTGCTCGCCGAATAGGGGAGGAGATGCGGAAAAGCGACCTTTCCGCCGATCGACGTGATGTTCACAACTCGACCGAATCTGTTCGCTTTCATCGAGCCCAGGACAGCATTCGTCAGGTAATAAGGACCCCAGAAATTAGTCTGCATCGCATCTTCGAACGCTTCTTGTTCTTGATTCTCGGCAGGGCCCACTAGCATCGTTCCGGCGTTGTTGACAAGGATCTCGATGTCTCCGAGCTGTTCGCGCACGGTCTCGACGGCACGCCCTACATCAGCACGAACACCCACATCGCATAAGGTCGTCACCAGCGGCCATCCGTTGTCTGCGAATTCTTCGCGCACATGTTCTAATTCGCGCTCACTGCGTGCGCACATCGCGACCCGAGCGCCAGCTCGGGCAAACTCGCGCGCGAGAATCAGTCCCAATCCACGCGACCCACCCGCGATCAAAACAACTCTGTTCCGTAGACTGATCCATCGCGTGGCCCGGAGGTAGGCTTTCGCGGCAGCGGCAACGGCAGCAACGCCTCCGACTACGGCTGCAGCGCGTTTCCAATTCATCGGCATCGCGGCCTCCTAAGGACGCTTTTGGACTAACTTGCTGAGACCCGAGCACCGAAAACTGTTCGGGCAGCGTAAAGGCGGCGTGTCTCCACCGCCCGTTCTTGTTCTTGCGCCCGATTTATCAGAGCTGTGAAGTTCATACCGCCCAGACATTCGTGATGGTCCGCAACCTCGGCGAGCGCGCGCCACAATTCGCATTTCCCGTGAATTCCCAAGACGAGAAACTCCAGAGCCTCGAACAAACCAAGGCCGTTTTCATCGCTTTGTGAGAGTTTGAATCGGCTGACTTTTTCCGCGATCCAAGCCGCGCTATCCTTCAACGGGTCCGAAGCAGGGCCGATCCGGCTTACTAACGCATGTAGAGTATTTTTATCTGTGGCGATCTCGACGTAAAGATGCTGCGCAAAATCCCCGAGTTCTTGCCCGCGATAATTTTCCTTTAGACCATCCAGGAGGTCCAGCGCATACGTTGCGCCGGCAAGGTGGTCATGGAGGTATCGGGCGAGTGGCGTTATCACGGCCAGCCTCAAGTTAGCCAAGGGTCGATGACGATCTTCGTCACTCGCTCTTTCTTGTCGCGCCAAATCTTGTACATCTCCGGCGCTTCATACAAGCCGATCCGGTGCGAGATGATGTAACTCGGATCGATCTGGCCCTTTTCGATGCGGTCCAGCAGGGGCTTCATGTAGTTGTGCATGTTTGTCTGCCCCATCTTCATCGTGATGCCTTTGCCAAATGCGGCGCCGAATGGTACTTTGTCGAGCAATCCGCCATAGACACCGGGAATCGACACCGTTCCGCCCTTGCGCACGGCCTGGATCGCCTGGCGAAGGACGCTCGGCCGGTCTTGCTCCAGCATGAGTGCTGTTTTGACCACGTCGTAAATTCCTTGTAACTGGTTCGAGTGGGCTTCGAGACCGACAGCGTCGATGCATGAATCTGGCCCGACTCCTCCCGTCAAATCTTTTAGCGCGGTTAACACGCTGACATCCTCTTCCGAGTAGTCAACGGTGATCGCTCCGATGGATCGCGCCATCTCCAAGCGCTCGGGCAATCGATCGATCGCAATTACACGCGCCGCGCCGAGCATGAACGCACTCGCGATTGCGAACTGGCCCACAGGTCCGCAGCCCCAAACGGCAACAGTGTCATTCTCTTGAATCTGGGCGTTCTCAGCCGCCATATACCCGGTAGGAAAGATGTCGGTAAGAAAGAGCACCTTCTCGTCCGGCAGGTCGCTCTCAATCTTCAGCGGCCCGACATTTGCAAATGGCACGCGCACATATTGCGCCTGGCCGCCGGCATAACCTCCCATCATGTGCGAATATCCAAACAGGCCGGATCCTGAGTATCCGTAGGCGGTCTCCATCAGGTGCGCATTCGGGTTGGTGTTGTCACACAGAGACCAAAGCTTCTTCGCACAGAATCCACACTTCCCGCACGCGATCGTGAACGGTACAACCACGCGGTCGCCGGTCCGGAGATTCGTGACATCTTTGCCGACGTCCTCAACCGTTCCCATGAACTCATGGCCGAGGATGTCACCCTCTTCCATTGTGGGAATAAATCCATCGTATAGGTGGAGGTCCGAGCCACAGATTGCAGTGCGCGTGATTCGGATGATCGCGTCGTGAGGGTTCAGTATCGAAGGATCTGGAACGCTCTGCACTTCGACCTTTCCTTTGCCCATCCAGCATAGAGCTCTCATCACTCACCGCCCGCAGCATGCACCGCCGAGTTTGATCCAGGGGGCGTCGGAATGTGTTCGCCGTACATCGACTCCTTTGTGCTCGCCACTGTTCCGCGCGTGCCATGCGACTGACCCTGCGTTCGTGGAATTTCGCCCGTTTCTGCCAGCGATTTGAAGTGGCGCAAATTCTCGATCGCAGTCTGCTTAGGATTGCGACTCACGAGGCTTGCGATCGCATTCGCTAGTTTTCCAATTTGAAATTCCTGAAGCAGCGTAACGAGAGTGCCACGATTTCCGGGCGCCGGCTCGAAAACGACTTCGCCGGCCTGCATCACGTCGCCGTCAACAGTGCGCCATGCGAGCCGTCGGCCCGGTACTGCTGCTAAGATTTCGGAATTCCATTCTATTGTTCGATCTGCGGCCCGCATCGTCCAATGCGAGGTGCGCGGGCCTGTTCGGGTGACCTGTACGATTTGCTCTTGCCATTGGGGCACATTCTCAACGTCGCTCCACATGAGAAAGAGCGTTTGTGGATCAGCCTTTATAACCGCCGTTGTCCGAACCCAGCTTCTGCCGTCACTATCCTCCGGTGGCGGGACGTATTTCCCGTCTACAACAACCCCCGCGCTGGCCAAGAGAGGCAACGGCTCCGGGTTCGGTTTTTCTCTCAACGCATCCGACATGTTTTCACCCTCAATATTGATTTCATTGCGCCTCCGGCAAACGTGCCTTTCTCACAGTCATTTCAACGGTCCTTCGAATCGGCGGTTTGTGGCTTGGACATTTTTTCGTGCATAGCGCCCTTTACATCGCCTGGCACCACACCCGCCAAAGCTCCCTCAACCTTTGTTTTCATTGAGGCTGCATAGATGTGATCTTTGCCGTCAAATAGCGCGTCGATGCCTTGTTTAGCTACAGCTTCCGGGCTGCTTTCTTTTTTTCCTTCAGAACCGACTTGCGTGTTCCCCATACCAGCGCGTCGGAAGAAATCCGTGTCGGTTGGTCCCGGTTGAAGCGCAGTGACGGAAACATTGGTATCCCGCAACTCGTACCGAATACTGTGAGCCAGTGAGAGATCGAATGCTTTAGTCGCTGCATAGACCGCCTGGCGGGGGGCTACCATTTCGCCTGCAATCGACGCTGTGAATAAAATCCGTCCCGAGTTTTTTGCCGTCATGTGTTGCACAACATACTTCGCCAGGTGAACGACGCCAGTGCAGTTCAAATTCACGGATTCCAGTTCCTTGTCG
>JAFAZL010000360.1 GCA_019239815.1 Acidobacteriota bacterium | reverse complement strand
GCTCGGATGAAGAGTTTGTCGCCCTCCATGTTCACGTTTTGAAGCTGCGTATTCTGTTGCTGCTGGATGAAATTCAGTACCGACTGATATTTTGCCTTAAGCGTTTCCAATTTATCCGCCATGTGATTTTCCTTCCGTCGAGAGTTTCAGAGAGTTTCGGCACACAACCGAATCATTCGAGGAACCCGGACACTCAACCAGGCTGGGTGGGACGGAAACCGTACCACTTCGGTTCGCTGCCGACAAGCGAGCTCGATTACGCCTGTCAGAAATTCATGTATCCGAAATGTAAAAACAGATTGCGAGGTAATCCGCTCGGCTGCCATCGCCGTACTAACAAGCACGAAGGTTAGCGCGGTCGCCCTCACCGGCTGTGGTGGTGTCGTACTCCGCTCTCTCCTCGAATCTCGCGAAATGGGGAAAAGCATGAACAACGCAGATGCTATGGGTGTGTCCGAAGTGCCCGGCGAGCGCAAAACCAGCGATCGCCGATCGTTTCTTCGCAAAACTTCATTCATGGGTGCAGCAGCAGGCGCTACGGGTCTCATAGGTTTCGACAACCTCATGGGTCTCGCGGCTTCGCAGCCGAAATTCCGTCGCCCCGAAGGCAACGAAGCCGGTGTGGAAAAAGGCGATTTCGATATTTTGATCGCCGCTCAGATCGCCGAAGCCCTCGCCGTCACGACATATTTCAACATTATCGAGCACGCGCCATTCTTTGGCGGCTTGCCGAATGACGATCAGGGCTATCTAGTCGCCGCAATGAATGAGGAGATGTCGCACTTCCTGCTCGAAAAATCCGTCACGCAGACACACACGCCATTCACTTCGTTTTTCTATCCGAAAGAGATGTTCGCGAGCTCACAGGTGACACTGAACACCCTGGTCACGCTTGAGGATGCGTTCATCGCCGCGTATCTCGTCGGCGTGCGCAACTTCAGCACTCCGGATCTCCGGGTTACATCGGCGCGCATCATGGGCATTGAGAGCGATCACCGCACGTTGGCTCGCGTGCTTGCGGCGGACGTTTCGCCCAAATTCGGCGGCCCAGTGGAAATGCTCACTGGACTCGCGGGCGTTCCAGAGAGTATCGATCCACCCAACAACAATACGTACGAGCGCACCGCATGCTGGACCGACATCAGCCAGGCGTTGACGGCGCTCACTCCGTTCGTTGACATTGCCACCGCTCAGAAGGCAGGTTTCGACGTGAGCCGTTCGTTCGCCTTCGACTCGACTCAACCGAGGATTCCCAACAAGCTCGGCGATTTCATTTCATTCAAGGGTTGCTAAGCAAACTGGTCGGCCGACTTTCGTCGCCGGCGAATCAGGTGTCTCTTTCACTGGGGCGCACCGAAATGCGCCCCATTTTTTGGGACTTCAGTTCGACGCGCGCTTGCGCGCTCGATGCGAAATGTGAAGCATCCGGCCGTCGTGCTGTTCACCTGGATGTAGGCGACTTCCGGATTCGCAAATAGTTTGTCGATCGCGGCTTCGTAGCTCCCGTCCGAGACGTATTCCGTTGCAATCAGCTTGCGGCCAAGCGCGTAGGATTCGAGAGTCCGCGGACTATTTCGCAGCTCCTCGGGAAATCCTCCATCGCCGTGGTATCGCTCGCAGTTGTCCGCGTGAATGTAAACGGGGCCGGGCTGCGGCAGCGACTCGACTCCGGAGAAGCGATCATAGGTGAAAAGAATTCGCTGATCCTTTCCGGCGACAAAAGTCTTTAGACAATGGCGGCACGGCGCATCGTCGGTCGCGATTTCAATATGCGCCGGAAATCCGTAGGTCGGGGCCTTCAAGGTCGATCGAACCGCATCCACCGCCTCGGTCGATATCGCTACAATGTGCATCGTGTTCATTTGCGTTCTCCCGTTGAGCGCCGCTTTGAGCAGCATCGCAACCTCATTTTGGGATGTTCCCCGCTGGGGGTTCTATCCGCCGAGCGACGTCAAACTTTTTTCCGCTCCTGCGACCTTCTCGATGTAACCGGCTGGCGTTCGGCGAGTTGCGGTAAGCTGTGGTTTCGTTCGATTAATCTCACCGACCAATGCCAAAGTCCAACAAAGTCAGTGCAGGACTCCTCTTGTATCGTCGCCAGAAGGGCGAACTCGAGTTTCTGTTGGTGCATCTCGGCGGCCCGTTCTGGACGAAGAAGGATGACGGCGCATGGTTTCTTCCGAAGGGCGAGGTGAATCCCGGCGAAGATGAAAAGGCGGCGGCGATTCGCGAGTTTCAGGAAGAGACTGGACTCGAAGCCGATTCGGCTGCCCGGTTGATTTCGCTCGGAACGGTGAAACACAAGTCGGGCAAGCTCGTGCATGCCTGGGCGCTGGAAGGCGACTGCGATGCGGGCGCGGTCCGGAGCAACACGTTCGAGATCGAATGGCCGCCGCGTTCCGGCAAGAAGCAGACGTTTCCGGAGATCGACCGCGCCGCGTTTTTCACACTGGCCGCCGCGGAGAAGAAAATGCATCCGACCGAGTTTGAGTTTTTATCTCGCCTTGTAGGACTTATCTAGATGGCGCGCCAGAGATCTCATGTCAGAGACATAAGTTGGCACGCAGCGGAGGCGGTGCGACTTTCGACGATGCAATTTGGTCCTTGCTAAATTAGGCATTCCGCTTCAATTTCAACTTAGTACCCAGATTAAATTCGGAGTGACTCTCCATGCCGGAAACCGCACAACAATACACGCAGCGCATCCTTGGTTACGTCGCGGGAAAAAGCGCATTCAAGGTTCAAACCGAGACGCCTAAGCGCCTGGCGGCTTTGATCAAGGGCGCTTCGACGGAAAAACTGCGCAAGCGGCCGGCGCCCGACAGATGGTCTGTAACGGAAATCCTTGCGCATCTCGGCGACGCTGAAATTGTCACCGCATGGCGCATACGTTCCATCCTTGGAGCGCCGGGCACTCCAATTCAGGCCTACGACCAGAATGCTTGGGTCGCTGCCGGAAGGTACAACGAACGCAACCCGCGCGAATGCCTGGAAGTTTTTCGCGCGGTCCGCGAAGCCAATCTCGGCGTGCTCAAGCGACTCAAGCCCGAGCAATGGAAACATCACGGCATGCACGCCGAGCGTGGCGAGGAAACCATCGAGCGAATCCTGCACATGATGGCGGGACACGACATCAATCATCTCCAGCAGATCGAACGTATCCTCAAACCGGCGACGAAACCAAAGAAGTAGCGCTGGCCGTTTCTGAATCACCGCACGATCCAGCGCTATCGAAAGATACGCAGCTCCACAATCAACTATTCGTGGCGCAACGCCACCATCGGATCGATTTGCATCGCGCGGCGTGCAGGGATCAGGCACGCGGCGAGGGCGATCACTACCAGCAATGCGGTAACGGAAAGGAAAATGAGCGGATCGGTGCTGCTGACTCCGTAAAGCATGCTGGCCAGCATGCGCGTGAGACCTAGCGCGGCGGCTATGCCGATCACTACTCCGAAGAAAATCAGCTGCAGGCTCTCGCGCAAAATGAGGCTGAGCATTCCGGCGGGAGTCGCACCGAGCGCCATGCGGACACCAATTTCGCGCGTGCGCTGCGAAACTGCGTAGGAAATAACGCCGTAGATTCCGATGGCGGCGAGCAATAGCGCGAGGATGGCAAACGCGCTGAGCAGCATCCGCATGAAATTTCGCAATGCGAGCGAGCGCGACAGTACCTGCTCCATCGAACGCGTCGAGCCCGTCGGGATGAGCGGGTCGACTTCGGCGAACGCATCGTGCACGGCGCGT
>JAFAZL010000305.1 GCA_019239815.1 Acidobacteriota bacterium | reverse complement strand
GTGGTCATGACCAAAACAAAAAACGATTCGCGCTCCAAGAGCAAACTCCAGTCGAAGATCTCGTCCCAACCGGGAAGAACCGATTCTAGCAGCTTCCTCAGATGAAAACCGTCCAGAGGCAAGCGAGCGAGGCGAACATGTGCATAGCGGTCGTAACCGTAGTCGGCGGGATAGTTCGGCACACCGCTGACTGCTTCGTGGAATTTCAGTGGATTCTGCAGTTCCTTGCGTGTGAGTGCTATCCCGCTGCCGTCGCGCATCACGATGCGAAACGAAGGATCAACCACAATCCATCGTCCATCAACCAATACCTCCGCGACGACATGCTTGGTCTTACGGTCGGGTGTCAGCAAAAGTAGTCGCCGCGATTGAAGGCCGGAGCTGCGCGACAGGTTCAGGAATGCATTCGTTGCGCTCCCACAGACCACGAGCAATTGTCGATAATTCAGCGTGTTCTCCGGATTTCGCGGCGACAAATCGTCCGCTCTTGCGGCTTCAGCTCGCGGCGGTCCGGCTCTCATCCACTCGAGGATGGCGTCGATCTTCTGTTCCGGTGTTGCGGAGACCGACACGACAGCGTCGGAGAACCCATGCAAATACTGCCGCACCGACCATTCGCGTAGAGCAGCATACGCCAGACACACCAGCGATGCGGCGAGCGACAAATTAACCGCCCACCACGCAGCACGGAATGCAAAGATGCGCGACATGTAAATATACTAAACAATAACAGAGCCGGGATTATTGCATGGGACGTGTCGGCGGGGCAAGCGTTCGATACAGCGATTCCATCGACTCGGCGGGCTCGGACCAATCCAAACGCGCGGCCACGTCGCCGCATCCGGCGGCGAGTCCCGCGTGTCGATCGGAGTCGGTCAACAGCGAGCGAAGCGCATCTGAAATCGCAGCGGCATTGTGCGCGACCACGATTCCGGCGCCCGCGAGGAGTGGCGCAACACCGCAGCCGTCGGTCACAACAACTGGCGTTCCGGCAGCCACTGCCTCGGCCGCGGCGTTGCCGAAGTTTTCGTTCCGAGAGGGAAGCACGAACACATCGGCGTCGCGATACGCTTCCCATTTCGCGGTATCGAAAAGCGGTCCCGGGAACAGCACTCGCGACCCAACACCGAGCCTCTTAGCCGATTGCAACAGGCGCGCCTTCAAGGCTTCGTCATCCGGGCCGGCGAAGACAAGCTGCGCATCTTTGCTTTGCAACAAGTCGGAACCAAGACCGCCGAACGCCTCGAGCAGGAGATCCGGGCTTTTCTTTTCCGACAGCCGCCCAAGGAACAGAACTATTTTCGAATCAGCAGGAATCTTCTGCTTGGCGCGAAACTTTCCATGGGCTGGCAATTCCGCAGGAACTTCGACCCCGTTTCGTCGCAAAAAAATCTTGTTGCGCGGAATCCCTCCCGACACGAGCTCTTCCGCTTCCTGTTCCGACGTAGCGATCAAAAACCGAGCGCCGTCGAGCATCTTCTTGCCAAACAGCGTCTGATAAACCCGCTTCTTCCAAAAACTCCGAACGATCGGCAAATACATCCCGATTGGCTCAACGACATAAGGAATGTTCAAATCGCGGCACTGCGCCGCAATCGCCGGCCCCAACAGGTCATACAGCCCGAAAATGTGCACCACATCGAAGTTCTGCAATCGCGCGCGGGCAAATCGCTTTACCGCAGGATTCCAGCTCAGCGCGCGATAGTGCAACCAGGTAGGCAAATAGATCGACCGCACGCCATTCTCATCGTGCCGCCATCCGAAAGGGGAGCGCGTCGTTCCCGCCGGCGCAACGGCTCCAAGGAAGCGCCCCTCGAGTTTCCAGTCCGCCGTCAGCACCGTCACCTGATGCCCGCGCTTCGCCAACTGTTCCGACAGCGCCCGAACTTTTACCGGTGGCCCGCCGAATTCGTAAAACGGAGCATAGCTTTGCGTGACATTCAGGATTCGCATAGCTCGCGCAGAAGTTTTTTCAGCGATTTGGCAAACACTCCGAATTTGAATTCGCGATTCACGCGTTCGCGCCCGCGGGCGCCCATTTCGCGCTCCAATGCAGGATCGGAAAGCAGCGTCTCGATCGATGTGGCGAGCTGCGGCACGTCGCCGTGCTGCACCAGATAGCCGGTCTTGCCGTCATCGATCACTTCCGGCGCGCCGCCATGCGCACCACCGATGACTGGCTTGCCACGCGCCATCGCTTCCAGATACACGAGACCAAATCCCTCGCCTCGGCTCGGTAATGCGAAAATTTCGCACGCCGAATAGCACGCTGCAAGCTCTGCAGACGTCAGCCCCGTATAAAAATGTACGTGTCCTTGCACGCCGGAACTCTTTGCCATCTGCTCGAGCCAATCTCGATCGTCGCCGTCCCCTACGGCTACCAAGTGCAAATCCGGCCACTCATGCAGCAGGCGGGGAAGGGCCGTGATCAGCGTATCCATCCCCTTGTATCGTTCGTTCGACTGCCACCGGCCGACGGTCAAAATCACACGCCCGGCCGGATAATTCAGCGGCAATGACGATTGCGCAGTAGCGACGGCAAGATTCTCAAAGTCGGGATCGAGCGCCCATGGCAGGACGCGAATGCGATCTCGCGGAATCTGCTGTTGTGTCGCGATGTGATTCGCTGTGTCCTGAGTCGGCGTGAGGATCACATCGGCGCGGCGCAATGCTCGACGCCGCAGCGTAGACAACGGCTCCCAGACCTCGATTCCGTGTGCCACGACGATCGACTTCATCCGCGGCGCGGCAATCCGCATCCCTTGTGCTACCGGCGCCAGATAAGGATGCGCCGCGATGACGAGCTTGGCGTGCCGACGCGCTGACCGCAGTGCCGTCGCCGCAAAACGTCCTTTGGCTCGCTGGCTGCCTGTGAAGACGAATTCGCGATCGCCCACCGACATACGATGCAGCTCGGGCGTGTCGTTCAGGCTCAGCAGCCGGCACTCCATCTTGCGGCTCTCGGCAAACTCCGTAATCACGGCCGCCAAATGCCGTCCTACTCTCTGGATCCCGCCGGCTGGTTCGAGTTCTGGAAAGAGGCCAATAATCACGCGCCGAGTCTGCCAACAGCAGCGTCGGAAGGCAAGGCGGATTCATTTCGGATCGAAAGCAATGAATGGCGAGTCGCTGATCGATATCACGGACCTAACGTGAACCCTCAACGACCTGGAGTAAGTCGCTCATGCGATCGAGATAAATGTCGGCAGGATGTTCCGCGCGATCGTGAATCCCGAATCCATAATTCACCGCGGTCGCGATCATCTTCGCATTTCGCGCGGTCTGAATGTCCACTTCCGAATCTCCTACCATCATCGCATCGGTCGCAAGGACGCGGAGCTCCCCGAGGATCGCTTTCGCGCCTAGTGGATCGGGCTTCTTGGTCTCGAAACTGTTCCCGCCATAGATCGCTCGAAAGTACTTCGCTGCCCCCAATGCCTCGAGAATCCTCATGCTGACTTTGACCGGCTTGTTGGTTAGTACCGCCATCGCGATGTTCCGCTCTTTGAGTTTCGCCAGCGTGTCCGTTACCTCGGGATACAAGCATGTGTTGTCGAGCTTGTGTTCCTCGTAGTAGTCCAGAAAAAATGCTAACCCACGCGAGAGTTCCTCCTCTTTCGCCACACCACCCAATGCACGCGACACGAGCATCGGGGCGCCATGGCCGATATAGCTCGAAATCACTTCATCGCTTAATTTCGCGCGGCCCATCTCGATGAGCATTGCATTCACCGCGTGAATCAAGTCAAGTTTGGAGTCAATCAGTGTGCCGTCGAGATCAAAAATCATCGCGCGGACGGGGTACCGCTTTGGAGTCGTCATGAATCTCCCATTCTAATATGCAACGCCTTGCTTGACCGATGCGATCGGCCTCATCCGATGGCCTTCTACGATCGATTTCCTTATTTGCCTGCCCCAGTAAATTCCCGTATCGTAAGAGATTCTCTTGCGGCAAAAATGCGCGGCGTGCGGCTGCGCTACCCGAAACATCGGAGAACATCGTGAAGAAGAAGATTCGCGCCATCCAATTCGGCGTCGGTCCTATCGGCGCCTCCACCGCGCGGCTCATGCGTGAAAAGCAGGCGATCGAAATTTGCGGCGCCATCGACAGCGATCCCGCAAAAGCTGGACGCGACCTCGGCGAAGTGATCGGGGCGAGCGACGCTCCGTGGGGCGTCAAGATTTCCGCCGACGCGAATGAAGTGCTCGAGCAGAACGCCGACGTCGTCATTCACACGACATCTTCGTCCCTGCCGAAAGTGATGGATCAACTTCTCGCGTGCCTCGAGGCCGAGTCCTCTGTGGTATCGACGTGCGAAGAACTCTCCTATCCTTGGCGCACATATCCTGAACTCTCCGCGAAGCTTGATGCGGCGGCAAAAGCGTCAGGCGTCGCGCTCGTCGGCACGGGTGTGAATCCCGGCTTTGTGATGGATAAACTTGTGATTACGCTTGCTGCCGTTTCACAGCGCATCGAACACGCAAAAGCCTTGCGCATCGTCGATGCGTCGAAGCGCCGCCTGCCCTTGCAGAAAAAAATCGGGGCCGGCATGACCGTCGAAGAATTCCGCGCCAAGGTCGCTGAAGGCGTGATCAAGCACGTCGGCTTGCCGGAATCGGTCGCGATGGTTGCCGACAGCTTGAATCTGCCTGTCGACGAAATCACCGAAACGATCGAGCCCAAGGTAGCCACTGAGCGTGTGCAGACCGAATATCTCACCGTCGAAGTGGGCCAAGCTGCTGGAGTTCATCAGATCGCGCGCGGCCTGGGCGGAGGCAAAGAGTTGGTATACCTGGAACTGCAGATGTACGTCGGCGCGAAAGATCCGGCCGACACTGTTTACCTGAAGGGTCATCCGGATATCAGCCTGACGATTCCGGGTGGTTCGCACGGCGACATCGCGACCGCTTCTGTCGTCGTGAATTCGATTCCTGTGATTCTCGATGCGCCAGCGGGCCTGCGCACCGCCCGCGATCTGCCGATCGGCTTCTTCTCGCCCGACGCGCGTCCGTAGGTTCGCTGAACTGAGCCATCTGCTGAAACAAAAAGGGCGCGTCTTAACGACGCGCCCTTTGCATTCCCAATCGCTTCGTATTCCGACTACGCCGACGCCGATTTCGCGATCCCTTTCTCCAGTGTTTGCCACTCCATATCGCTCAGTTTGATCTCCGCTGCCGCGACGTTCTCTTCCAGATGTTTCACCGACGACGTGCCTGGAATCGGCAGCATCACCGGCGAATGGTGCAGGAGCCACGCCACTGCGATCTGTGCCGTTGACGCATTGTGCGATCTCGCCGCTTGATCCAGCGGACTGCATGGACGGTTCAGCTTGCCCGCTTCCATCGGAAACCACGGAATGAACCCAAGGCTATTCTTCTCGCAGTGCTGCAAGACTTCCTCATGCGTGCGGTCAGCGATGTTGTATTTGTTCTGCACGCTGGCAATCTTCGCGGTCTTCTCCGCACGCTGTATGTCCTTCACCGAAACTTCCGATAACCCAATGTGGCGAATTTTGCCTTCGTTCTGCATCCTCTTCAGCTCGCCAATCTGATCCTCAATAGGAATCGCCGGGTCGATGCGATGCAGTTGCCACAAATCGATGCGCTCCAGCTTCAGCCGCCGCAGGCTCATTTCGACGCACTGCCGCAAATATTCCGGCCGGCCGACGACCGCCCATTTATTCGGCCCTTGCCGCGTGAACCCGCCTTTGGTCGCGATGACCATTCCCGACGGATACGGATGTAGCGCTTCCGCGATCAGGTTTTCGCTGACCTCCGGTCCGTACGCGTCCGCCGTATCAATCAGGTTCACTCCCAGATCGGGCAGCCGCTTCAGGACGCGCTTCGCTTCTTCGCGATCCTTTGGCTCGCCCCAGACTCCGGCGCCGGTTATGCGCATAGCGCCGAATCCCAGCCTGTGGACGGTAAGGTCTCCTCCGATAGAGAAGGTACCGCTAGCTTTTGCGTTTGGTGTTTTGTTTGGTGTGCTCATTTCCGTTGGATTCGATTTCTCCGTGAGAGGTTACTGCAATTGCGGAGATGCCGCGGACGATGACTACGGCCTGACTTCACCTGGGACTGCGGCGCGAACCGAA
>JAFAZL010000034.1 GCA_019239815.1 Acidobacteriota bacterium | reverse complement strand
AAATGGATCGCGTTCACCGGCCAATACGACGGCAACATCGACGCCTTCGTGATGCCCGCCGACGGTGGCTCGCCACGCCGCCTCACGTGGCATCCGGGCCCCGACGTCGTGCGCGGCTGGACACCCGACAGCAAGCGCGTGCTCTTCGATTCCGCGCGCGAAGCCTACGCCGACTTCGATCGCCTGTACACCGTCCCCGTCGAAGGCGGCTGGCCCGAGGTTCTGCCGATGTGGCGTGGTGAAGCGGCTTCCTATTCGCCCGACGCAAAGCGCATCGCCTACGTGCCAAATCTGAAATGGCAAACCTCATGGAAGCGCTACAAAGGCGGCCAGACCACGCCGATTTACATCGTCCAACTCGATGATTTAAAACTCGAAAAAGTTCCGCGCCAGAATTCCAACGACGACGACCCCGTCTGGTTCGGCGACACCGTCTATTTTCTTTCCGATCGCAACGGCGCCGTCTCGCTCTTCGCCTACGACACAAAATCCAAATCCGTGAAGCAAGTCGTCCAAAACAAAGGCCTCGACTTCAAATCGCTCTCCGCCGGTCCCGACGCGCTCGTCTACGAACAGTTCGGCGAAGTTTTCACGTTCGATCCGCGCAGCGGAAAATCGACGAAGATCGACGTCCACGTCTCCGGCGATCTACCGGCAACGCGCCCGCACTACGAAAAAGTCGGCGACAAAATCGAGAACGCGGCGATTTCTCCGACTGGAGCGCGTGCCGTGTTTGAAGCGCGCGGGGAAATTCTCAGCGTCCCAGGCGAAAAGGGCGACGTGCGCAATCTCACGCGCACGACGGGCATTGCCGAGCGCGATCCGTCGTGGTCACCCGACGGCAAGTCGATCGCATTCTTCTCCGACGAATCCGGCGAGTATGCGCTGCATATCGTCGATCAGTCCGGCGCGGGCGCGGTGAAGAAAATCAACCTCGGAAACCCGCCGTCGTATTTCTACGGCCCCATCTGGTCCCCCGACAGCAAGAAAGTCGCCTACACCGACAAACGCCTCAATTTCTGGTATGTCGACATCGAAAAAGGCACGCCGGTCAAAGTCGATTCCGATCGCTTCGAAGATCCCAGCGTGCAGCTCGCCCTCTCCTGGTCGCCCGACAGCAAGTGGCTCACCTATTCCAAATTCCTCGAAAGCCACCTTCGCGCGATTTTTGTTTATTCGCTCGACAGCACTAAAGTCTCGCAAGTCACTGCATCGATCGGCGACGCGCGCTACCCCGTCTTCGACAAGAGCGGCAAATATCTGTTCTTCGCGGCGAGCACCGACGTTGGTCTCTCCGCCGGCTGGCTTGATCTTTCGAGCTATCAGCACCCGGTGCTGCGCAGCGTCTACGCCATCGTGCTCAAGTCTGGAGAAAAGTCGCCCGTCGAACCCGAGAGCGACGAAGAAAAAGCAGTCGACGAGAAGAGCGGTGACAAGAAAGACGGGGACAAATCCAAGGATTCCAAAGACGCGGATAAAGGCAAAGACGCCGACAAAAAGTCTGACGACAAAGATAAAAAGGACGACAAGAAGAAAGACGAACCCGCAAAAACTGCTATCGATTTCGACGGCATCGAGCAGCGCACCGTCTCGCTTCCGATAAAACCGGCAAACCACGTCGACATCTCCGAAGGCAAAGAAGGCGTGCTCTTCCTCTCCGAAGTTCCCGACGTGCCTCGTTTCGAGCGCGGACCGCAAGCCGTCACCGTCAGCAAATTCGATCTCAAGACCCGCAAAACCGAGCCTTTCCTTGGTGGCGCCAACGGATTTGCCGTCTCCGCGAACGGTGAAAAAGTTTTGTATCGCCAGGGGCCCGGCTGGTTCATCGCTGCCACCGGCGCCGCGCCGAAACCTGGCGAAGGTGCACTCAAAACCTCCGATATGGAGGTGTATGTCGATCCGCGCGTCGAGTGGAACCAGATGTATCGCGAGACCTGGCGCATCGAACGAGACTTCCTCTACGATCCAAACCATCACGGATTGGATCTCGCCGCCGCTGAAAAGAAATACGCCGTGTATCTCAAAAATCTAGGTGGCCGCGCCGATCTCAACTATCTCTTCGACGAAATGCTGGGCGAGATCACCATCGGCCACATGTTTATCCGCGGTGGCGATGTGCCGCAGCCGCCGCAGGTCAAAGGCGGATTGCTCGGCGCCGACTATAAAATCGAGAACGGGCGCTATCGTTTCGCCCGCATTTTCAATGGCGAAAACTGGAATCCCGATTTGCGCGCGCCGCTCACGCAGCCCGGCGTCGACGTAAAAGTCGGCGAATATCTTCTCGAAGTAAACGGCGTCGATGTGAAGCCGCCCGCCGACGTGAACATGTTTCTCGAAAATACTGCCGACAAGCAGACGCGCATCAAGGTCGGCCGGAACGCCGATGGAAAAGACGCGCGCGAAGTTACCGTCGTCCCGGTGGGTGACGAGGAAGAACTTCGGACGCGCGCGTGGGAAGAAGATAACCGCCGCAAGGTCGATGAACTCAGCGGCGGCAAACTCGCTTACGTGCATGTGCCCGACACGAATATCGGCGGCTACCTCAACTTCAATCGCTTCTATTTTGGCCAGGTCGGCAAGCAGGCAGCGATCATCGACGAACGCTACAATCACGGTGGCCAAATCGCCGACTCCATCATCGATTTGCTTGAACGGCCGCTACGTAACTGCGCGATCGGTCGCGAGGGCGAAAAATTCTGCTCGCCGCTCGAACAGATCTACGGACCGAAGACGATGATCATCAACGAAATGTCCGGCTCAGGCGGTGACGCGCTGCCCTGGATGTTCAAGCAGGACAAAGTTGGCCCGCTCGTCGGCATGCGCACGTGGGGCGGACTGGTCGGCATCTGGAACTATCCCGTGTTGCTGGATGGTGGTCG
>JAFAZL010000967.1 GCA_019239815.1 Acidobacteriota bacterium | reverse complement strand
GCGTGGTCAAGGCCATGTATTGCGCCTGCATGTCGGTGGCGAAACCGGGATATTCCTCGGTGGTCATGTCGACGCCGATCAGCTTTTCGGCGGGACGAACACGCAGCGAAGTTTTGCCGACAGGGTCAATGCGAACGCCGGCCTGCTGCATCTTGGAAATGACGGCGCCCAGATGCTCAGGCTCACAATTTTCGACGGTCAGGTCGCCGCCGGTGATGGCGCCCGCGACCAGGAATGTGCCGGCTTCGATGCGATCGGGAATTACGGAGTGGTCGCAGCCGTGAAGCTTTTCCACGCCTTGAATGCGCAGCGTTGAGGTGTTGTCGCCGGAAATTTTCGCGCCCATCTTGCGGAGCATGATGACGAGATCGGTGATCTCGGGCTCCCGCGCCGAATTCTCGAGGACGGTCTCTCCCTCGGCAAGCGAGGCTGCCATCAAAATATTCTCGGTGCCGGTCACCGTGATCTTTTCGAATACGATGTGAGCACCTTTGAGTTTTCCGTTGCCGGTCGCTTTGGCCTGAATGTAGCCATCGGCCATGGTGATCTGCGCGCCCATTTTCTCGAGGGCGGTAAGGTGCAAATCCACGGGACGTGCGCCGATCGAACATCCGCCGGGCAGCGAAACGTGAGCGACGCCGGCGCGAGCGATTGCGGGGCCCAGCGTCAGAATCGAAGCGCGCATCGTTTTTACGAGTTCATACGGGGCGATCGCGTCGTTCAGCGTCACCGCTTCGATCGTGTAATCGCTCGATGGAATTTCCGTTACCGAAACCTTCGCCGACATGAATGCGAGCAGTTTGCTCATCGTGATCAGGTCGCGGACTTTCGGGATGTTGTGCAACGTGACTTTCTCCGCGGTGAGCAGAGACGCCGCCATGACCGGGAGCGCAGAGTTTTTCGCGCCGCTGATGGCCACTGTGCCGTGCAGGGGCTTGCCGCCTTTAATCAGAAACTTGTCCATGCGCTCTTACTCCCCCAAAGCCTTTCGCAAATTGCCGCCTGCCACCGCCAGCCGGGCCCGCGCTGCGCGCGCGTCCGTGCCGGTCTTCAACATCGTCAGCGCCACGCGCACTTCGTGGTTCGATTGACGCAGAGCGTGTTCGACTTCCGACAGTGCGGCGCCGCTGGCCTCGGCCAGGATGCGCGTGCCGCGCTGCAAAAGCTTCGCGTTGGTCAACGTCAGGTCAATCATCAAGTTGTCGTAGACATGTCCGAGCCTCACCATCGAGGCGGTCGAGAGCATGTTCAGTACCAGCTTCTGCGACGTGCCGGCTTTCATCCGCGTCGAACCGGTCACGACTTCAGGGCCGACTTCGACCGAAATCGAGATCTTCGCGTGCTTCGCGAGCGGCGAATTGCGATTGGCCGTCACGGCAATCGTCGTAGCGCCGAGCTTTCGCGCGAATTGCAGCGCGCTAAGCACATACGGCGTCGTGCCACTGGCGGCGATGCCGACCACAACGTCCTTGCGCGACAGCTTCTTCGCCTTCAGGTCACGGACGCCGTTCGCGGTTGAATCTTCGGCACCTTCGACGGCGCCAGTGACTGCTTTGCGGCCACCCGCGATCAGACCCTGCACAACTTCTCGCGAAACGCCGTAGGTCGGCGGGACTTCGGAGGCGTCGAGAATCGCCAGCCGCCCGCTGGTGCCGGCGCCGACATACAGCAGCCGCCCGCCTTTGCGAATGGCTGCAACGATGGCGTCGACCGCCTTGGCGATGGATGGAATCTCGCGCCCGACCGCAGCCGCCACCTTCTGGTCCTCGCGATTGATGACGCGAAGAACGGCTTCGGTGCCCATCCTGTCGAGCCCGCGTGACGCCGGATTTCGCTGTTCCGTACGTCGACGGTCCTGGGGCAGGCGGGGCATCCAAGAATTATATAGTTCACGGAGAAGGGAATCCGGCCACAGCGCCAAAACAGCATGGGCAGTGCCGCGAAACGTTAACGGTTAACGAGTTGGAACAGGGGCGTCGGCGAAGCCGAGGCCCTGCATGACCGCGTCGTGAACGGCGATTCGCACCTTGGCGATTTTCATGTTTTCGCGGGTCGGGTTCACGCGGTTGGTCAGGAATACGACGAAGACCTGGCGATTCTGGTCGATCCAGATCGATGTGCCGGTGAAGCCGGTGTGGCCGAAGGTGTGCTTCGAGAAGTAGTGTCCGCTCGAGCCACCCTCGGTTGGCACGGCCCAGCCCAGCGTTCGCGTGCCGTTCGAAAGCTCCTGCGGCGTGGTGAACTCGGCGATCGTGGCGCGCTTCAGGATGCGGTTGTGAGCATAGACGCCGCCGTTGAGGAGCATCTGGCAGAAGGCCGCGAGATCGGGCGAGGTGCTGAAAACTCCCGCGTGACCCGATACGCCGCCGATGGAGTAGGCATTTTCGTCGTGCACTTCGCCTTGCACCAGGCGGTGACGCAGGTTCTTGTCGATCTCAGTAGGAGCGATCCAGGGCCAGAGCGTCTTCGGCGGGCGATACATCGAATCTTTCATGCCGATCGGACCGAAGATATAGGTCTTTGCGAGTTCGTCGAGCGGGCGGCCGGTGAGGCGCTGGATGATTTCTGCCGTCAGGATGATGCCGAGGTCGGAGTAGACCTCTTTCGTGCCCGGCTCGTAGTCGAGCGGCTCGATGAAGATGCGGCGCAGTGTTTCCTGTTTGCTCGTCGAGGTGCGCCAGTATTCTTTGAAGGGCGGCAGGCCCGATGTGTGCGTCATCAGGTGGCGGACGGTGACGCGGTGGCGCCACTCGATGTCTTTCGCGTTGGGATCGGCGGCGAATTCCGGCAAATACCGTTCGACCTTTGCGTCGAGATCGATGCCCACTGGGAAGTCGCCTTCGGCGAGTTTTGCGACCAGCGTCGTGGTGACGATGACTTTGGTGAGCGAGGCGATGTCATACATCGTTCGAACGTCGACGGCAGGCGAGTTCGCGTCGTAGCTCAGATTGCCGAAGGCGTGAATTGCGACTTTGTCTTTGTAGCCGACGGCGAGTGTTGCGCCGGGGAAGGCTTTGTCGGCGATGGCGCTCTCGATGACCTTGTACGCCGGCTGAAGAAGAGCTTCGCCGCGGACGTCGGTTTTTTCGAGCGTCATCGGATTGGCTGCGACTTCGAGGCCGAAGCCGGCTTTCATGTCGGCGCCGGGGATTGTGACGGGCAGTTTGCCGCGCATGGGAATTTCGCCAAACATCGCGCGGGCTGCGGAGATTTGCGCGACATCGCTGATGCCGAAGGCTGCGAGCCAGGTTTGCGCTTGCGGGAACCGCTCGATCAGGTACGGGCTTCCGAATCCGAGGGTGATGACGGGCTTGCCGGTTTTGTAAAGCTGATCGGCGACTGCGGCTTGGTCGGCGGGAACATCGACGTTGCCCTTGCGGTCGCTGACGCGGACGAAGAGGGCGAGGATCGCTGTGTCGTAGGTGCTCGGGTCCGGGAGCCTGAGCGAGCTTGCGTTGATGAATCGCGTGTCGGCGCGCAGGGTGGTGACACTGTCGAAGCGCGATTTCAGTTCGCGCTCCAAGTCTTCGCCGGGATACGGTTCGGGGTCGGCGTAGAAGGCGAGGAGCAGCGCGCGATTCGGCTTGGTGCCGTCGATGGGCAGAGCGTGCGGCGTGTCGCGCAGGAGCGTGATGCCGCGATCGGAAATGTTTTGCGCTTCGGTTTGGTACGCGACGCTGCCGAGCTTTTGGTTGATCGCGTTGATATCGACGATTCGAGTTTTGTCGAGGCCGAGCATTGCTTTGGCTTCGAGAATGCGGCGCACGGAAGCGTCGAGGCGTTCGATTGAGATGCGGCCGGAGCGGACGGCGCCCTGCAAGCCTTCGAACGCAGCGTCGGGTACCGGCGGCATGAGCAGAGCATCTGCGCCAGCGAGTACAGCGCGAACAGCGGCTTCGCCAGGTGCGTAGCGCACGGTGATTCCGCCCATGTCCATTGCGTCGGTGACGACTAATCCCTGAAAGTGCAATTCGTCGCGCAGCACGCCGGTCAGAATGTTGTGCGAGAGCGTTGCGGGCGTATTCGTGTCCGGCTCCAACGCCGGCACAGCGAGGTGGCCGGTCATGATGCTGCCGGCTCCAGCGGCGACTGCCGCACGGAAGGGAACCAGTTCCAGACTCTCGAGTCGCTCGCGGTTCACAGGGATCACAGGCAGATCAACGTGAGAATCGGCAGCGGTATCACCGTGACCCGGGAAGTGCTTCGCCGTCGCGAGGCCGCCGTTTTCTTCGACGCCGCGCACAAACTGGCTGACAAACTCGGCGACTTTGTGCGGATCTTCGCCGAACGAGCGCGTGTTGATGATTGGATTGCCGGGATTGTTGTTAACGTCGGAAACCGGTGCGTAGATCCACTGAATGCCGACCGCGCGCGCTTCCAACGCAGTGATTTTTCCCATCGTGTAGGCGTCGGCGGGAGTGCCGGCCGCCGCGAGCGCCATCGCGGTCGGGAACGACGTGCCGTCGTCGAGGCGCATGCCGGTGCCACGTTCGAAGTCCGCGCCGATCAGCAGCGGCAGCTTGGCCTTCGATTGCAACTGATTGTTCAACACCGCGGTTGCGTAGGCTTGGCTCTTCTCGATGCCCAGCGGCGAAACGCGCGTGACGTTGATGAAACCGCCGCAGTGCAGGTCGACGACATCGTGAACGATCTTGGTGTAGGTGGCGGAATCGGTGGGCGTCAGCAGACCGTGATAGGTGGTGAAGAGAAGCTGGCCGATCTTTTCGTCGACGCTCATCTTCTGGAGCGTGGCTTCGGCATATTTGGCCGCGTCGCGCGCGCGTCGCGATGCGGTGGCGCTGTTCGCGCCATCCTTCTGCGAAGTGGTGTCAGGAACCTTTGCGGATGTATGAGCCATAAAAGCGATCAGCGCGGCGGGAATCAAAAACAGAACGCCTATCCTGCGTCCTTTCATCAATTAACGAGCCCCCAAGGGACAACTCGACACAGAGTTTGTATATAGCACACGGGCATAGTGCGAACAACGCGCGTTGCGGCGGCGCGTTCCACAATAATATTGTTGTTTGGGGCGCGTCGAGAGATTCGACAGCAGTTCTCGGCGCGATGCTCGCCGTTCGTTGTACTCTGGATAGGTTGATGACCAGCCGCTCGCTGATTTTGACGCGCGCCATATGCGCGCTGATTTGGATGACGCTCGCCCTCGCAGCGGTTTCACGCTTAGGCGCCACGCCCTTCGCGTCGGCCCAACCCACGCCGAAAACATCGCATTCCTCGCAGAAGGCCGGCAAGCACACCGGGCGTCCTGGTCGCGTTCAACTTGGTATCGACGTGCTCGAATCCGAAAAATTCGCACCGCTGCGTGGCAAGCACATCGGGCTGATCACGAATCACACCGGGCAGGATGCGCTCGGGCGAAGTACCGTCGATCAACTTTCTCGCGCGCCGGGAGTACAACTCGTTGCGCTGTTTAGCCCCGAGCATGGGCTCGCAGGGCGCAACGACGAAAACGTTGCATCCGGCAAAGACGCTGCGACTGGGCTGCCGATCTACAGCCTCTATGGCGACACTCGCCGACCTACTGACGAAATGCTAAAGGGCCTCGACGCGCTTGTCTTCGACGTGCAGGATGCCGGCGTCCGCTTTTACACCTATACGACGACGATGGCCTACTGCATGGAAGAGGCCGCGAAACACAAAATCGCGTTCTACGTTTTGGATCGGCCGAATCCGCTGGGCGGCGAAATCATCGAAGGTCCGTCGGTCGACGCTGACAAAACAGCGTTCGTTGCTTACTACCCGATTCCGATCCGTTACGGACTGACAATTGGCGAGCTGGCGCAGTTCTTCAATCACGAAAATCACATCGATTGCGATTTGCACGTGATTGAGATGAAGAACTGGCACCGCAACTATTTCTTTGAGAGCACCGGCGTCCGCTGGACTCCGCCGTCGCCGAATTTGAGGACGCTGAAGGGCTCGATGGTTTACCCAGGACTCGAGACTTTACAGAGCGCAGGCGTTTCGGTCGGCCGCGGAACGGAGACGCCGTTTGAGGAATTTGGCGCGCCTTGGATCGTTGGCGGTGATGTTGCGAGCGACCTCAACGCGTTACACCTGCCGGGGCTGCGCTTCAGCGATCAGCCTTTCATTCCGGTCTCGGGACTATACGGTGGGCGTCGTTGTGGCGGCGTCGGGGTTCGCGTTACGGATCGCGCCGCCGTTCGCAGCGTTCGCATGGGCGTCGAGATCGCCGCCATTTTGAAGAAGCGCTACCCCAACGATTTCGACCCGTCTAAATTGATCACGCTGATCGGCAATCAGGAAACGATCGACATGCTGGTCAAGGGTGACTCGCCCGATGCGATCGTGAATAGCTGGGTTCCGGGTCTTGCTGCGTTCGACTCCGCGCGCCGTAAATATTTCATCTACAAATAAGCCTGTAGTTCCTGCTTTCCCGCGATTTTGAGCACGTCCTCTGTGCTACAGTTCCTTCGTCATGCGCATTGTCTCGCTGCTTCCATCCGCCACCGAAATTCTCTTCGCCCTCGGTCTGGGTGACGACGTCGTCGGTGTCAGCCACGAATGCGACTTTCCGCCCGCAGCGCGCACGAAGGGTGTCGTCATCCAATCGCGCATCAAAAAAGACGCAACGTCCGCCGAAATCGATGCGCAAGTCCGCGACTTCGTTTCTCGTGGTGAAAGTCTTTATGCCGTAGACGCCGACTTGCTCGAACGTTTAAAACCCGACCTGATCGTCACGCAGGATCTCTGTCACGTCTGTGCCGCTTCGCCCGACGACCTCGCCACTGCGTTATCTCGTTTCGCATACCCGCCCGAAGTCCTAACGTTGAATCCACTCGATCTCGGCGATGTCTGGCGGGACATTCTTTGGGTCGGCGAAGAAACCGGGCATGTCGAAGAGGCGGAGCGACTGCTGGAGAGAATTGGTTGCCAACTCGAGTCGACCGCGCGAGTTGTCGAAGAAGTTGATCATCATCCGCGTGTCGCGTTTCTCGAATGGCTTGATCCGTTTTATGTCGGTGGGCATTGGGTGCCCGAGATGATTGAGCGCGCCGGCGGCATCGATCTCTTCGGCCTTCCACGCAAGCCAACGTTTCGCGTCAGCCTCCAAGACATCGTCGAGGCCATCCCCGACGTGATCCTCGTTTCGCCGTGCGGCTACAGCGCCGAGCAAGCGCGAAACGAATACCGCAACATGGCGTTTCCCGAGCAGTGGGGCGCGACACCGGCTGTTCGCAACAATCGTGTCTACGCGCTCGAGGCCAACGGATACTTCTCGCGTCCCGGTCCGCGTCTCCCGACCGGCATCGAAATTCTCGCCAAGGCGTTGCATCCGATGCTGACTGTCAGCGCCGAAGCCGAGCAAGCGATCTTGCCGCTCACGATCGGTGCACCGGCTGCTTCAAGCACTTCAAACGCGACCGCGCGCGCCGCCTCGAGCTAAATCGCAAAACAACGATCTCTATGTTGTTGAACCCACGGAGGGAACAACGCCAGATGCTACGCCGAACGTTCGTCGCCAATTCCCTCGTCGCCGCCGCGCTCAGCGCGGCCTCAGCGTCTGACTCCACAGGCGCGCCCGCAGGCAAAGCCAAACAGAATCCAACCGAATCATCGGATCCCGCCGCGTCGACGCACTCAAACGCGAACGCAGCGACCGGCAGCAAGCAACGCCTATACTACGAACTTCGCCGCTACCAGCTCGTCAACGGCCCGCAGAAAAAACTCTGCGACGCGTTCTTCCAAAACGCGCTGATCCCAGGCGCCAATCGCGCAGGCATCAGTCCCGTCGGCGTTTTCAATCTCACCGTCGGCCCCGGCACTCCCGCGATGTACGTCCTACTTCCGAGCGCGTCGCTCGACGCGCTCATCAATCTGGAAGCACATCTCGCCAACGACGCTCAGTACATGTCTGCCGGCACGCCATTCCTAAGCGCTCCCGCCGTCGCGCCCGCATTCCAACGTCTCGAGAGCCAGCTCATGATCGCGTTCGAAAAAATTCCCGGCATCACACTGCCCGCCGCGACCGCCACCAACGCCGCGCGCGTCTTCGAACTTCGCACCTACGAAAGCTCCACTGACCTCGACCACAAACGCAAAGTCGAAATGATGCAGTCGGGCGAAGAACTCATTTTCAACAAAGCCGGCTTCACACAAGTCTTCTACGGCGACACGCTCATCGGCGGCCACCTGCCCAATCTCACTTACATGTTGAGTTTCGAAAGCCTCGCCGCGCGCGACCAGCACTGGACCTCATTCGCCACCAATCCCGACTGGAAAGCGATGCAGGCCAACCCGCGTTACGGCTTCGAGGAAATTGTCTCCAACATCTCCAATTTGATCCTGACACCGGCGCCGTACTCGCAGATCTAAACGGAAACGGACTCGGTCCGCGTGCGCCCGCTCCAATAGCGGTAAAACGGCACACCCACCAAAATCAGCAACAGCCCGATCGACGACCTTCCCGGCCGCTCCAGCCAAATATTCACCGTCAGCGCCAGCGCCCCCGCCACAAACAATCC
>JAFAZL010000904.1 GCA_019239815.1 Acidobacteriota bacterium | reverse complement strand
ACCACGGGTGTGCCGAGCGATGTCGTCGGATTCGCCATGTTCATGAGATTGCTGGCACCACCGACACCGTCCACGACGTCGCCGGGCGGGGCACAGTCAATCGCCAATGGCTCACGAGTTTTCACGCAGATCGGTTGCGCGTTGTGTCACACACCGACCATGAAGACTGGTCCGTCAGCCTTCACACCGAGCTTGAGCAACGCAAACGCCAACCTCTTCTCGGACCTGCTCGTCCACCACATGGGCAGCAATCTCGCCGACGGCGTATCGCAAGGCGGCGCCGCGGTCGACGAGTTCCGCACCGCACCGCTTTGGGGACTCGGTCAGCGTATCTTTTTCCTCCACGATGGCCGTTCGAACGATTTGATTGACACTATCAACCAACACGCGGGTCGCGGATCAGAAGCGAACGAGGTAATTGAACAGTTTCAGCGCCGGCTGAATCCGCAACAACAGCAAGACTTACTAAACTTTTTGCGCTCGTTGTAAGGCCAAGGCTTCCAAGGAGCGTCGCACGGGCGGCGTTCGGTCCGGGATTTCCGCCGGACCGGGCGCCGTCTCGCTTTTGGCGTGAACGTCTTTCTTGCAGCTATCTGAATCGTCACCATCCTGCAGAAACTGCGCCATTTCAGTGACCCCGATAGCAGACTAGTAAGCTGAAGAGCCGCGCAAACCCAGCCGCTGTGGCTGTATAGAAAGGGAATGGCATGTTCAGGGTCCTTTCTCTGATGATCTTGGGGCTGATGCTGCATTTCGGCGGGCAAAATCCCGACGACGACGCTCCGCCAAATCCTGAGCTTCAACGCGAAGAGATCGTCAACCTGGAGAAGGAAGCGGCCCGGGCGATTCAAACCAATGCCGGAACATTTTTTCGCAGGGTGTACGCCGACGATTTTGCGGGAACGCTGTCTCATGGGCAAATCGTGGACAAGACTTCTTTCATCAGCGCGGTGCAAAACGGCGAGGTGAAATACGACGCGTTTGTGGCCTCCGACGTGAGCGTGCGATTGTTTCGAGATGCGGCTGTGGCAACGTCGTTGTGGTCGGCGCGCGGCACTTACAAGGATCAGCACTTCGCCAGCCAGATGCGGACAATGCACGTTTACATCAACACGCCGCACGGGTGGCGCGTGGTGTCAGGACAAATAACGCTCTTGCCTCCCGGCGCGCAGCAGCCGCTATAGTGGTCGAGCGGAACCCAATTTGAGCTCGTCATCGATTCGCTGATTGAACCAAGTCACCGATCACTGGTCACCCGCACTATCCGTTCGTCGCCAGAAATGCTACGCTCCCGCCTCGTTCCTTTTTGCCAAACCGCATGCGCGCCGTCGATCTGATCCGAAAAAAACGCGATTCCGGAGAGCACACTCGCGAAGAGATCGAGTTTTTGATCTCGAACTACACGCGGGGCACGATTCCCGATTATCAAATGGCGTCGTGGCTGATGGCGTCATGGCTGCGCGGATTGTCGCACGCAGAAACGGCCGCGCTGACCGAGGCGATGCTGCATTCGGGTGAAGTGCTGGATTTTTCGTCAATACCTGGGAGGAAGGTGGATAAGCATTCGACGGGAGGCGTCGGCGATAACGCGTCGCTAATTCTTGCGCCGATTGTCGCGGCCGGGGGGCTGACGGTGCCGATGATCAGCGGGCGCGGGCTGGGTCACACGGGCGGGACGCTCGACAAGTTGGAATCGATCCCGGGATTTAACGTCAACCTCACGCTGGAACGCTTTCGCTCGGTGCTGTTGGAATGCGGAATGGGTTTGATTGGGCAGACGGGGGAGATTGCGCCGGCGGATAAGAAAATCTACGCGCTGCGCGACGCTACCGGGACCGTCGAGAATGTTGGGCTGATTTGCGCTTCCATCATGAGCAAGAAACTGGCGGAGGGGATCGATGTGCTTGTACTCGATGTGAAAACAGGCACCGGCGCGTTCATGAAAACGGAGCGAGCGTCTACGCAGCTCGCGGAATTGATGGTCGACACTGGCGAACGCATGGGGAAAAAGGTGATCGCGCTGGTCACCGATATGGATCAGCCACTTGGAAGATTCGCCGGCCACTCGGCGGAGATTATCGAGTGCACCGACGTGTTGAAGGGGAAAGGTCCGGCGGACCTACGGGAGTTGAGTTGCGAGTTGGCCGCGTGGATGTTTTACCTGGGCGAGCGGACGCAGTCGGTGGACCAAGGACGAGACTTGGCGAACGAATTGATCGAAAACGGCAAGGCGAAGGAGAAATTTCGGCAGGGAATTGCGCTGCAGGGCGGCGACGCGCGCGTGATTGACGAGCCGGAGCGGTTGCCATCAGCGCGATCCCGGGTGGACGTTGTTGCGGCGAGCAACGGGTTTGTCGATAGCGTTGAATGCGAACAACTGGGCCTCGCGCTGGCAATTCTGGGTGGCGGGCGCGAAACGAAAGAAAGCACGATCGATTACGGCGTCGCATTGGAATTTCATCGGCGCATCGGCGACCGCGTCGCGCAAGGCGCGCCGCTGGTTACGATTCACTACAATGACGACGCTCGGCTAGCGCAGGCGATGTCGATGATCGCGGCGAGCTATCGCATCAAGCCGGATGAGCCTCGATTCAAGCCGATGTTGATCCGCTGCACGGTTGGTTGGCAGGGCTGATTTTTCTTCGCGTTTTGGGTCGGATACTTGTGGTCTCTGAGTGCCGGTGCGCAATCGATTCGCGGCGACGAAACTCGCGGTCGCGGTTGGAAATTGATGGAAAGAGGTTGATCGCATGGGACGTTTGACAGGAGTGCTGGGCATCGCCGTGATACTCGGCCTCGCCTATTTGTTCTCCACCGATCGCCGCGCGATCAAACTCAAGACAATCGCCTGGGGACTTGGGCTGCAGCTTGCTCTAGGTCTCTTTGTGCTTCGAGTGCCGTCGGGACAAGTGCTTTTCGCCACGCTGGGCTATTACGCCAAGCACTTGCTCGATTTTTCCTACGTCGGATCGGAATTTATTTTTGGCGAGCTTGGGAAAGCGAATTCATCGCTGGGGTTGATCTTCGCGTTCCAGGTTTTGCCGACGATCATCTTCATCGCAGCGTTTTTCGCGATTTTGTATCACATCGGAGTCATGCAGATCATCATCCGAGCCGCCGCCTGGGTGATGACGATCGTCATGGGCGCCAGTGGCGCCGAATCGCTCAACGTCGCTGCGAGCATCTTCATGGGGCAGACCGAAGCGCCACTCACGATTCGGCCTTTTTTGCCAAAGCTCACCAAATCCGAATTGATGACGGTGATGACCAGCGGCATGGCGCACATCTCTGGCGGCATGATGGCGGCATACATCCGCGTCGGCGGAGCAGATGCGAAGAGCCTTTTGACGGCGGTAATCATGACCGCGCCGGGAACGCTGCTGATGGCGAAGATGCTCGTGCCCGAAACCGAGCAGCCCCTTACTGCTGGGCGCGTCGAAATGCCGGCGACCGAGCGTGAATCCAATGTCCTCGGCGCAATCGCGCGCGGCACGATCGATGGATTGCATTTAGCTCTCAACGTCGGCGCGATGCTAATCGTCTTCCTGGCGCTACTGGCGTTTGTGAACGCTTGCATGGGCTGGATTCACCTGCACATCGGCTGGTTCCCCTACAACCTGCAACTCGTGCTTGGATGGCTGTTTTCGCCGATCGCCTGGCTCATCGGCATTCCGTGGCAC
>JAFAZL010000064.1 GCA_019239815.1 Acidobacteriota bacterium | reverse complement strand
TCCCAAACCGTCCTGCACCTAAAAATCGACTCCGAGGTCGAACCCATCCTTGCCACCTACCTCGACGAAGGAATCGACGAAGCCGCGCGCCGCAATGCCTCGCTCATCCTCATCACCATGGACACGCCCGGCGGCCTCAGCTCGTCGATGGAAAACATCGTTCAGCACATTCTCAATTCCAAAGTCCCTGTCGCGGTGTATGTCTCGCCGACGGGTTCGCGCGCTGCAAGCGCTGGCTTCTACATTTTGCTCTCGGCAGACATTGCGGCGATGGCGCCCGGCACGCACACTGGCGCCGCTTCGCCCGTGATAATCGTCGGCGGCTACGCGATGGCTATCGACGAAACGATGCGCAAGAAAATCAACAACGACGCGCTCGCCTTTCTCCGCAGCTATGCCGACAAGCGAAATCGTAATCCGAGTCTCGCCGCCACTGCGATCACCGACGCGAAAGCCTTCACCGAAAAGGAAGCGCTCGATGGAAAGATGATTGACGTCGTCGCTTCTTCCGAAGACGACCTCCTGCGCCAACTCAACGGCCGCGAGATCACGCGCTTCGACGGCACTAAAGTGATACTCGCGCTCGCGAATCCGCAGCGCACCGACTTCGAGCTTTCGGCGCGGCAGAAATTTCTCTCGCGCATTGTCGCGCCCGACATGTTTTTCTTCCTGCTGATCCTCGGCGTCCTCGGCCTCTACACCGAATTCACGCATCCGGGCATGGTCGCTCCCGGTGTCGCCGGCGGAATCTGCCTGGTGCTCGCGCTATACGCAATGCAGATCCTTCCGGTGAACGTGGCCGGAATCTTTCTGATACTTCTCGCTCTCGCTTTATTCATTCTTGAAGCCAAATTCACGAGCCACGGAGTGCTGGCTACCGGTGGCATCATCTCCATGCTTCTCGGCGCGCTCTTCCTGATTCGCTCGCCGTTCACCGCAGGGGGAGTCAGCCTGAGCACCGCAATCGCCGTCACGCTTCCGTTCGCCGCGCTCACAGTGCTTCTGGCGCGGCTGGTTCTGCGTTCGCGCAAATGGAAGCAGGCTACCGGCCGCGAAGAAATGATCGGCGCCGAAGGCATCGTCATCGAGCCCGTCAGCAACGGACACGACGGAATGATTCGCATCCATGGTGAACTCTGGCGCGCCAGATCGACACAGCCCGTAGCCGAAGGCAAATCCGTCCGCGTCCTCCGCATCGACGGCCTAAAACTTTACGTAGAACCATCCGAGTCACCGGCGCCAGCGATGTAGAGAATTTCAGCTAACGGCAAATATGCGCCAACCGCAGCGCGGATGCGCGAGTGGCTAGTGTAGGGGCTCAGCATTGCTTCACCCAGAGCTTCGAAGGGTGCGCCCCAGCTTGGCAGGTTTGATAGATTCGCCCAAGTCTGGGTTTTCCGTTCGCAATAAGCGTCGGGCACTAAATGCTGATTGGTTTGTGCTAATTGCTGATTTGGTTGTGGGTCGCGGTTTCAACCGTGACATGAAGCCAGCAAGGAAGGGGCTTTAGCCCCTGAAGAGAGTTTTTTTGTCGAGGAGGCAGCATGTTCGAGTTCAGCGTCGGCACGATGGTCATCATCATCTTCGTTCTGATCTGGTTCTGGAATTCTCTCTACATCATCAAGGAATGGGAACGCGGCGTCGTGCTTCGTCTCGGACGTTTGCTGCCCGAAGCGAAAGGCGCGGGCGTGCGCCTCGTCTTCTGGCCGATCGAATCGCTGACGCGCATCAGCATGCGCATTGAAACGCTCGACGTCCCTCCGCAAGACATCATTACGCGCGACAACGTCTCGGTGAAAGTGGATGCGGTCTGCTACTTCCGCGTTGTCGACGCCAATCTCGCCGTTTCGCAAGTGCAGAACTACACCTACGCCACCTCGCAGCTCGCGCAAACCACGATTCGCAGCGTCGTCGGCCAGTTCGAGCTCGACGAAATCCTCTCGCAACGCGACAAAGTCAACGCGAAACTGCAGATCATTCTCGACACCGAGACTGAGCCATGGGGAATCAAAGTCACCAAAGTCGAAGTAAAACAGGTCGACATCCCCGAACAAATGCAGCGCGCTATCGCCAAGCAAGCCGAGGCGGAAAGAGAGCGGCGGGCGAAGATCATTCACGCCGACGGGGAGTTTGAAGCCTCGGCGAAACTGGCCGAAGCGGCGAAGGTGCTTGAGACGCAGCCGTCTTCGATCCAGTTGCGATATCTCCAGACGTTGACCGAGATAGGTGTCGAAAAGAACACAACGATTGTGTTTCCACTCCCCATCGATATTATTAGTAGCTGGATGAAAGCACTCGGAGGTTCACGGAGTTAGATGGCGATTCGTGGAAATCGCGGCAGCGGAGGAGACCGCGTGCTGGAAAGCCGACACGTCATCGGCTTGTTCCTGCTCATGCTGGTCTTCAGCGGCGTTTTTTTCGCGCTCGGTTATGTGATGGGCCGCAATCAATACGACGGCCAGGTGCGCGCTGAAAGCACGCCGCGCGCGACGCCTGATCCGGTCTTCCAGTCTAAGAACGACCTCGCGGCTACACGAAAGAAAAATTCGCAACCTTCATCAAGTTCGGCGTCGAGTCCCAACACC
>JAFAZL010000874.1 GCA_019239815.1 Acidobacteriota bacterium | reverse complement strand
GAACGCAGGTTTGGCTGGCGGTTGATGAAGGAGCGCAAGCGAGTGGCGAATACTTTTTTCATTTGAAGAAGAGCAAGGTGTTGGCGGCGGCTCGGGATGAGAAAACGCAGGATCGGTTTGTGGAGATTTGCGAAGGGTTGGCGGGGGTGAAGTTGCAGGCGGGGAGGCGATCGTCGAGAGAGATTTAAGTGAATCCCATCGACTTGAATGAAGGTGGAATCAAGCCGGGGTCCCTCCACTGCGCGAGCCCACGCGTTCACGGGAAGTGAACGCGAAGAAAGAGCGTGGGCTCGCTTCGGTCGGGATGGCAATGCCGTTGCGTTTTTGAGGGGACGGATCGAATTGAGGTGAGGATCGGTTGAGGTCCTTCGGCGTCCTGGGGACGCCTCAGGATGACAATGTTTTTGCGAGGGGCTTCGAAGGTGAAGCCCCTTTTTTTTTTTGCTTATGCCGCGGTTGAAGCCGCGACCCCACCAGAAACGCGGGCAGGGTGTCGGCGTCGTGAACTATTCGGAGCGGAGGGCGCGGGCGGCGTCGACGCTGGCGGCGCGGATGGCGGGTATGGCGGATGCGCTCAGTGCTGCGGCCAAGATGACGGCGGCGGAGACGACCAGCAAAGTAGCGCCGGGGATTTGGAGTTCGGTTGTGTATTTGGCGACGAGGCGAACGAGGGCGAAGCCTGCGGCGGCGCCGGCTGTGACGCCAATTACGGCGATGACGAAACCTTCGCTCAGGACGCCGGAGAGGATGTTGCGCGGGCTGGCGCCGAGAGCGAGACGAATGCCGAATTCGTGGATGCGGCCGCTGACGGAGAAGGCGAGGACGCCGGCGACGCCGACGATGGAGATGAGAAGCGCGAGCGAAGCGAAGCCGCCGAAGACGATGGCGTTGAGGCGATCGGGCGCCATGACTTCGGCGCGGACGTCGTCGAGAGTGCTGCCGCGTTCGACGGGTTGATTGTCGGACATGTGGTGGATTTCGCTGGTGAGAACGGGCATGAGCGCGTAGGGATCGCCCTTCGCGCGCACAAAGAGGCGGCCGCTGAAACCTTCCTGGTCGCTGGGCTGATAAATCGTCATCGAGGGTTCGGGGATGAGACCTGCGTCGTCGAAGTCTGGAACGACGCCGATGATGCGGCGTGGCTCAGGACTCATTTGGCTGAATTTGAGGAGCGGATCGGTCCAATAAACTTTGTGATTGAGCGGATCTTGACCCGGGAAGAGTTGTTGGGCCAAAGCTTCGGTGATGATGACGACGCGTTCGGAACCGGTGCGATCGTTGTCGTTGAAATCACGGCCTTCGAGGAAAGGCATGCCCAACGTGGAGAAAAAATCGGGCGAGATGAAACGGAGACGTGCGCGGGGATCTTGTTTTCCATCTTCGGTGGGCGCCCCCTCGACGGCGAATTGCATTTTGAGATCGATGGCGAGGGAATCACGCCAGGGCACGATCATCGCGCCGGAAACTTTTTCGACGCCGGGGAGGGAGGCGACGCGGCGGCGGACGTCTCGATAGAAGGCGGTGATTTGTTCGGGCGTGCGACCGTCGGTCATGACGGGGAGATTGACGGCGAGGACGCGCGCGGTGTCGAAGGGCGGCTGAGAATTTTTGAGGACGAAGAGCGTGCGGAGGAGAGCGCCGGCGCCGGCGAGGAGAAGGAAGCAAGCGGCAATTTGCGTGACGGCGAAAACGCGGAGGCGACGACGGCTGCCGAGGGTGACGCGCGTGCCGCTGCTCGAGACGGCGAAGGCGTGGGATTTGTCGGAGCTTGGCAGGCGCGGAATGAAGGCGAGAAAGATAGTCGCGACGAAAGCGAGCGCGACGCCGATCCAAAGCATGCTGGAGTCGAGCGTGAGGTCGGCGGCGCGGACGGAGAAGCGCGAGGCGTAACGGCTGAGGACTCCGACCATTGGAGCGGCGATGACGACGCCGGCGAGAAGTCCGGCGCCGCAGAGAACGATGGCTTCGGCGAGAAGCGAGCGGCGGAGAGCAGCGTTGGACGCACCGAGAGCGGAGCGGAGAGCGAGTTCAGGTTCGCGGCGGACGGTGCGCGCTAGGAAGAGATTGGCGACGTTGGAGCACGCGATGAGGAAAAGGAGTCCGGATGCGGCGAGAAGAACCCAGAGAACAGTGTTGGCGCGGGAGTTGATCTGGTCGTGCATGCGGGTGACGGTGAAGCGGAAGCCGTCGTTGGGTTTGTAGTCTTTGGGATTCGCGGCGCGCATCGCGTAATAGGCCGTGGTGAGTTCGGCGCGAGCGGATTCGAGAGTGGAGTCTGGCTTCATGCGAGCGAAGACTTCGGTCATGCGATGGAGACGGCCGGTGACCATCGTCGCGGAGAGATGGTGAGGACTGGTGACGATATTGGCGATGAGTTCTGTTTCGACGGGATAGGGGACGGAGGGCTGGAGGACGCCGATGACGGTTGCGGAGCGCGTGCCTTGAAAGCTGCCGAGGCGAATATTTTTGCCGATAACGGATGGATCGGAGTGGAGGGTAGCGGTCCAGAATTTGTAGGTGAGGACGGCGACGCCTGGGGCATTGGGGCCGTCATCGCTCGGACCGATGAGCCGACCGAGCACGGGGTGCAGGCCCACGACGTTGAAGTAGTTGCCGTCGACGACTCCGGCGGTGAGTGTGCGCGCGTCGCCGAGGCCGACGACGGTGAAGTCGAGCGGGGAAAGCGTGCCGATGGACTGAATGGATTTGAGGTTGGCGCTGAGATCATTGACTTCGGGGACGGAGAAGGAGACGTCGTTGTTGCCGCGCGCGCATTGGCAGAGATAAAGGAGGCGGGCTTCGTCGCGATTGACGAGAGGCCGGAGGAGGACTCCACGGACGACGCTGAAGATGGCGGCGTTGGCGCCGATGCCGAGGGCGAGCGTGACGACGGCGACGATGGTGAAGCCGGGATTTTTGTAGAGCATGCGGAGCGCGAAGCGGATGTCGGCGAGGAGATGCTCGAACCAGGGGAAGGTGCGCTCGTCACGGTAGTCCTGTTTCATGGGCTCGACGCCGCCGAATTTGAGCATGGCCCGGCGGCGGGCTTCGACGGGATCGAGGCCGGCGCGGATGTTTTCTTCGGTTTGCAAAGCGATGTGCTCGGCGATTTCTTCGCGGAGGCGGGATTCGCGGTCGGAGTCGGCGTCGATGGCGTTGGAGGCGGAGTTCGTCAGGCGGCTGAAGAAGCGGCGGATGTTGCGTTTCGGAGTCATGGGAGATCCTCGGACTTAATTTCGAAGAAGCGGGCGATGATGGCGGCGGTTTGCTGCCAGTCTTGGGTTTCGGATTGAAGGGCTTTGCGGCCGGCTTTGGTGAGGTTGTAGAAGCGGGCGCGGCGATTATTTTCGGAGGCGCCCCATTCGGATTCGATGGCACCTTCCTGTTCCAGTTTGAGGAGAACGGGGTAAAGCGTACCTTGATTGACGGCGAGGAGATCGCCGCTGATTTGCTCGATGCGGCGAGCGAGGCCGTAGCCGTGGAGAGGGCCGAGGACGTCGAGAGTCTTGAGGACCATGAGGGCAAGGGTGCCCTGGAGGACGTCGGTTTTTTTGGAGTTGGAGCTTGGAGGTTGTGGGGTCATTTTGGATTCCAACAGAAGGATGGCATGACTCCTTTTGGTAAGCAACAGGAAAATTTTGGCAGTGGCGAACGGGCGCAGGGTGGGCTATTTCTTGCCGCCGAGGACTTGGGCGTGGGCCAAGGCTGCGACGAGCGAGACTCCACCGACAATATTGCCTAGCAGAGTGGGGAGGAAGAACGCAGTGAAGTAGCGAGCGAGCGAGAGTTTGCCGAGCACGACGAGATAGAAGATGTTGGTCGAGCCAGCGATGATGTGGCTGAAGCTGCAGATGCTGATCACGTAGGTGCTGACGAGGATGATGAAAACGCGGGAGGAAGCAGCGTCGGGCATCATCCAGACCATGAGAGCGATGAGCCATCCGGCGAAGACGGCGCGGAGAGCGATGGTCCAGAAGTCGGGGCCGATGTGGGCGGATGAGATTGCGAGCATCGCGTTTTGGATTGCGGGGTCGAGGAAATGAGTTCGCCCGATCAGGAGGGCAAAGAAGAAAGTGCCCACGATATTTGCCGTGAGGACGACGGACCAAAGACGCAAGACTTTGCCGAACGTAGCGAAATCTTTGTGAAGAAGAAGCGGGAGGATCGGAGTCAGAGTGTTTTCGGTGAAGAGCTGCTGGCGGCCGAGAATGACGATCAGAAATCCGAGAGAGTAGCCTGCGCGGGAGATAAGAGGACGCCACGGAGTGTCGGGAAGAAAAGAGGTGAGAGCGGCTTCGGCGATGAGTGAGAAGCCCATGGAGAGTCCGGCGGCGAGGGCTGACCACGCGAGAGCAATTGCAGGACGCTCGAGTTCTTCTTCGCCTTCGAGGCGGATGGCTTCGTAGACGACTTTCGCGCCGATCGCGACGCGCTCCTGAACTTTTTGCGCTTCGGTGACTGAGGAGATGGGGCTCTTGGGATCTTCGACGATCGCTTTGATTTCTTGAGTAGGCGATGGAGGCATACGGAGGCGGACTGAACGACTGTAGCGCCGATCGAAGTCGAATCATGTCGGGCGAATCGTGTAGTTGAGTTGGGAGAAGCTGCTATTTTGCGGGGATTAAGGTGCTTTGGGTAGCGACACAACGCCAGACGCCGTCGCGCTTGATCCAGGTGTCGGTGTAACGCGAGCGGATGACGTATTTCTTTCCTTTGTTGGTGCCGGACTCCCGATAAATGCCAGTGACGACGGCGGCGTTGTTGTAGACGTGAACGGTGAGGCCTTCGTCGAAGAGGTGGTCCGCTTTTTGTTCGGGAGCGGCGACCCATTTCAGGTACTCGGCCTTGTTCATGATGGAGCCGTCGTAGTCGGTGTAAACGAGCGTGTCGTCGACGAGGTTGGCGACTTCCTTTACTTCTTGATTGGCTTCGGCTTGGTTCCAGGCGCGTTCGAGTTGGCGAATCTGGATTTCGTCGGCGTTGACGGGCTTTTCTTGAGCGAACGGCGATGAAGAGCAGAGAAGAAGTGCGAGCGTCAGGAGGAGGAAACGTTTCATTTGAGCGGCGCCCTTATCGGTGGAGTTTTGATGGATGTTAGCAAGGAGTGGTGGACAGGCGGCGGGGGATGTGGGTTGTGTTCCCTATGAGTCAGTGGCGGGCGTTCGGACGGTAGTGGCTACGCGAGCAATATTGCTCGACGGAAAGGAAAGCAGATTCATCGCGCAAAGGGCG
>JAFAZL010000402.1 GCA_019239815.1 Acidobacteriota bacterium | reverse complement strand
CACGCCGGCCAGCGCGACTCCGGCAAAGGTGACCAGCCAGATCAGAATCGATGCGGCGGCCGCGGGTTCATTTTCTACTCCAAATATGGCTGTGTAAGCAAGGAAGCACGCCACTTGCGAACCGCCACCGACGCCGGGGAGCTGAATCGCGGAGCCGACAAGGGTGAAGGCGAGGATCAGGAGCGCATCGCCGAAGCCGATCGCTGCGAGCCGTCCGCCAAGGCTGTGGGAAATCCAAACATAAAGCAGGGCGACGGTGATCCAGTGCACCGCCGAATAGAAGACTGCGAGCGCGAGTTCGCGCCACGTTTGAATGGTCTGCACGCCGCGCGCAAAGCCCATCAAGATGCCGGCGATCTTCGCGCGCCATCCGCCGGCGTCACGCCATGGCTGTGTGCGGCGCTCGAGCATCGCGGTGCCGTGGAGGCGGAGATAGACCAGGAAGATGATTGCGCCGATTACGCCGATGAAGAGCAGGGAGCCGGTTGTTCTAGCGGCGGCTTCGAGTTTGCTTGTCGAGGCACCCGCTTCACCCGAAATCGAATGCGCGTGCGATTCGAACAATACCAGCCCAAGTCCAGCGATCACCGCCGTGCACGCCGTGTCGAAAAGACGCTCAAGAAAGTAGAGCCCGAACATGTCGGCGACCGGGAGTCGTTCTTTACGAGCCAGTAAAAGCGGGCGGATCGGTTCACCGGCGCGGCCTAGCAGAAAGATCGATGCGAAACCGGCGAGAGTGAGGCGATAGATCGTCCAGAAATTCGATGGGCCGAGATTGGTCTGGAAGACTTGCCAGCGTGCGGCGCGGAGGCCGTAGCAGACGTAGATTCCGACGAGCGAGAGTAACAGGTAATACGGGTTGGCGTTGCGTGCGACGCTCCAGAGTTTGGCGCCGCTGAATCCCGCTAAATTGATGAAGCCGCTCGACCTGTAAATGACAAATCCCAGGACGGCGATGCCGATGATGACGAGAAGAATCTTCCGTGAAGACGCGCTCATGCGTTTTAGAAGCGTACTGGCGGTATTTGGTACGCGTCAAGTTAAGCGGCTGTTATCGCGGGTCGACGCGGCGTAAACGCAAACTCTTGAAATACTTAGCTGGAAGCGAAGAACTCAGCGCGGCCAGACGCCGGCGGTGAACGTTCGAATCGTGTTGAATCCGAGGCTTTCGTACAGGCGCACGGCGGATTTGTTCTCGCTCGTCACTGTCAGCGTCAGTTCGCGAAACTTCACGCTCCGCAGCGCGTCCGCCGAAGTCTGCATCAACATCCGTCCGATGCCATGACCCTGATATCCCGGCAGGACGCAGATTTGTGTTGTATGGCCGACGCCGGGAGAAACTTCGCTCGTCAGCACGACTGCGACTAGCTCGTCATCGCCCGGTTGCCGCAAGACAAACGACGCGCTGGGAACAAATTGCCCGCAGCCGGGCAACAAGATGATGTTCTTCAGAAATTTCAGCGCACCGTTTCGGGTGCGATATTGATCGTTAATTTCGCCATCGATGTGATCCGCATAGCAAAGATAAATCAGCTTCGCGCACGGCTCGAAAAAGCGATCATTCCAGCGGTCGAGCCTTAAGCTGCCGGTTGGGGCTGCCTTCGGCTCGGCGGGCTTGCGCAGATCGAGCAACATGAATTGCCGCGTGTAGAGGTGGAATCCTTGTTCGAGGAGCGGCGCATCGACCGGCCCGCCGAACGGCATGAGCTGTGCTTCGATGCGCGAAAGTTGTGGGACGGCACGCATCGTGAAGAGCATTTCTTCTAGCAGTCGGCGTCCAATCGTCGCCTGCTGATACTTGCTCGAAACGTAGAGCCCGCCGATCAATCCCTTCTGCTCTTCCAAGACGTAAAACGAATATCCCGCGGGGTTTCCGTTTTCGAACGCGACTGAACCGCAGAGCGCTCGCGCTTCCAGAAAACGCTTGATTAAGTCCAGCGCGCCGCGATAGTCCCAGTGCAATTCTTCGCGCCAATGCGACGCTTCTTCTTCGAGAAGCGGTTCCAATTGGCGCGCCGTGGTTTGGCGGAGATCGACGATGTTCATGAACGGATCCGAAATGCACCGGCCGGGAGCCCCCAATCATAGCTGGCAACTCTAAGTAAACAAAACGCGAGCGGCTATGCCGAGGCTTATGATACGCCGCTAATACATCAAGCTCATTGGATGGAGTGGAGCGATCCCAAAGGTACAGAGCAGAGAACTGCAAATCGGTCTTGACAAACGGTGCCGTTGATGTTATCTTATCATTTGTATAGAGGCCCGGCGAATTGCCGGGCCTTATTTCCCCGCCTAAGCAGATTCCCTTACGAGCGTTCGAATCCCAATTTTGGAAGCTGTGCGGGTAATTGCGTTCAAACGAACGATTCGGTTTCCGAGTGATGGGACGGCTCTCACCGTGACTGTCACGACTCCTCGTTGCGAGGCGCAAGAACGCACGGTACGCATCAGGCACATGCCTCCGACTTGCAAATTTTCACTTTCAGGCTATGTGCTAGCATGCAAATTGCCTCGTTGATATTCGCATTTTTTGCTGATCTCACGGGGCCGCCCAAACTTCATGGTCACTTTTGCCGAGCTGCAAACCCAAGCCCGACCGATGCGCTGGTATATCAAGCTGCTGTCGGCCGTTTTGGCGTTGGTATTCTTCGCCGTATTGGCGACGCTGGCGATTGCCGGATTTTTGGTCTACCGCATCGTCAAGCCGCAACGCACCAGCACCGAAATCAACATGCAGAGCTTTCCGGGCCGGCCGGACGCGATTCAATTTTCGGTGCCGGGCAATCCGAGCACGCGTGAAGGGTGGTTTTTTCCCGGATTTCGCGGGGCATCGACGATCATTCTTTGCCACGGCTATGGTTCGAGCAAAGGCGAACTGCTGACGCTGGTTTCCGCGCTGCAAGACCACCAATACAACGTTTTTGTTTTTGATTTCGCGGCGCACGGCGCCAACGATGGGATCACTTCGTTCGGTTATCACGAGGCCGACGAAATCCGTTCCGCCATCGATGTTGTCGCCCAACGCAACGACGTGAATCCCGCGAGCTTCGGTCTTTGGGGTTACAACCTTGGAGCCTACGCTTCTTTGCGAGAAGCCGAAAACGACAAGCGCGTTCGCGCGCTCGTACTTGATTCGGTCTACGATTTGCCGGAACAGATGGTTCGCGTCGGCGTCGAGCGCCAGGGACTTGGCGGGTTTCCACTGATGATTAAGTCCGCCGAATTCAGCTTTCAGTGGCTGAATCACCAGTATCGCGGCGAGCTTCCGCTTTCGAATACCAAGCGCATGACCTCGCTCACGGGCGTTCAGAAATTATTCATCGAAGCGGCCGATGACCCTGAACTCGGCGACGTGACGCGGCAGATTTACCTCAAGGCGCCCGATCCGAAGGATCAGGCGACGATCCCGCATGGAAATTTCGCCAGCATGGACGACGATGATAAGCGTGCGTATGAAAACCGGGTTGTGAGCTTCTTTTTGTTAAAGCTGCCGCCCACCGGCGCCGCGCCGGCAGCCCACTAGCGTCTTTACCCGCCCGGATTTCCCTAACGATTTGGAGTCAGGTGCAACAGGCGTACGCTGTCGGCATCGGCGGGGCGTTGCCACACGTCTTCACAGCGCACTTCGGCGGGCATTTTGTCGCATGTAGTGTTGCCCTGCGTCAGGACATAGACTTCGCGGGTAGGTGTGCCATTCAGATCGAGAAGATCGGTGTGCAAATAAAAATTCACTCCGTAAAGCATGGCGCGTTTGAGATTGAAGACTCGCAGCGCCCTCAATGGGATTTCATCCGCGCGGATTTGGTCGGCGAGGTAGCGGCCGGACTGCGTTGAGATCGGTGTGAATGGCAGCGCGTCGTCCACCATGTAGATTGCGAATAGCATGGGGATGACCCCCGCGACGATGGCGAAATTCCGCCGTCGAAAGAGGAAGAAAATCGCCAGTAGGATATTCGCGGCGCCAAGCGCGGCCACGGCGAGTTCGACCGCCGGGGTGTACGCGACAGCTTTCTTCAGAATCTGATCGTTGTGGCTGAACAATTCGAAGAAGATCGCTGCCAGCGCGAGTCCCGGCAGGAGGGATACGACGAAAAATGACCAGCGTCGCGCCGCACCGAGTTTTGTGATCGCTCGCGCAAGCAGTAAGCCGATCGCGGGAATCGCCGGCAGGATATATCCGGGCAATTTCGATCGCGAGATTGTGAAGAAAACGAGGCAAAACAGCGACCAAGAAAGCAGGAAGGCCGACATCGCGCTCAAACGTTCGCCGCTCGCGATGCGCCGAATTCCCGCGACGAAGGCCCAAAGCAAAGCTGGAGTCCAGGGCAAGAACGCGATCAACACAATTCCGCCGTAATACCAGAACGGCTGAATGTGCTGAAATTCCGGCGTGAGAAACCGTTTGAAGTTGTGCTCGAGGATGAAGACGCGCAGGAAATCCGGATTTCGAATCGCGCAAAGGATGTACCACGGAAGCGCGACGATGCAGAACACAGCGATGGCAACGGGATGGAACAATCGCTTTATCGCACTCCAGCGGCCTGTGTACGCCGACCAGCAAAATATTGCGCCGCCGCAGAGGATGATCGCTGCCGGACCCTTCGCGAGCATTGCGTAGCCCAGGAACAGCCCAAACAAAGCGGCGGCGACGAAGGTCGCATTCCGTGACAAGTCGCCGGTGCTATCGCGATTCGAGTCGGCCTCTTCGCGCGTGGACGGCACGACGCCGAGCAAAACCGCCGCCGGAACCATCGCACAAGTCAGCATCGCGCTGAACGGCATGTCGGTCGCCGCCGAATGCGAGAAGCCGATCATTCCCGCTGTCGAAGGCAGCAGAAGCAGCAGCCATCGCGCTGTCGCGCTGCCGTACACGCGCCAGGCGAGCCACCCGAGGGCCAACGTTGCCAACAGCGCTGCGATGGCGCTGGGCAATCGCGCCGTCCTTTCGCTCACGCCAAACAATTTAAAGCAGATGCCCGCGCCCCAGTAGTACAGGGGCGGTTTCTCAAACCACGGAGTGCCGTAGAGTCGCGGCGTGATCCAGTCGCCGCTTTCGGCCATGTCGCGGGCGATCCACGCGTAGCGCGGCTCGTCCGGTCCCATCAAGCCGACAACGCCGAGCTGATGGAAATAGCAGAAATAAAGCGTGACGACGATCGCGACGAACCACAGTATGCGAGAAATAAGAGATTGCTTCGGGTCGGGCCCTGGCGCGAGAGATTCAGTCGGCACGCGGCGAGTCTAGCACGCCCCACTTGGAATTCCGCGCGGCACAAAGCGAGCACGCGAGACAATTCCGAGTGGCGACAGGATCATAGGAGAATGCATACTGTCGGCGCTTCACGGCTGCGGCCAGAGATAAATTAGTTCACACGGAGACGATGCGAGAGCGCCTCGAATACGCCGCGGTCTGGCTGCTGCTGAAAATATTTGGAGTGCTGCCGCGTTCGGTATCTCGCGCGCTCGCGGCGACGATCGCGCGTTTGCTTTATGGACTACTTCCGCAGCTGCGTAAGACTGCAGAATTCAACCTCCGCCTCGCGTTTCCTGATTGGAGCGATGCGCAACGTGCCACCGTCACTCGCAGCATGTTGCGGAATCTCGGCTGGATGGCTGCCGAGTTCGCCCGCCTTCCGCGCTACACAAAAGAAAACATCGAGGGGTACGTCATCCTCGACGGCCACGAGAATTTCCTCGAAGGCCAACGGCGCGGCAAAGGCGTGCTGTATCTCACCGGGCATATCGGCGCATGGGAGCTTTCTTCGTTCGCGCACGCCCTCTATGGATTTCCACTGCATTACATGGCGCGGCCGCTCGACAATCCACTGATCGACGCGCTTGTTAATCGCTATCGATGTCTCTCGGGCAATGAGCCGATTTTCAAAAACGAGTCGGCGCGAGCATTGCTGCGTATTTTGCACGGGAAGGGAACTGTCGGCATCCTCGCCGATCAAAACACGATGCGCGAAGAAGGCGTGTTCGTCGATTTCTTCGGCAAACCTGCGTGCACGACGACCGGTCTCGCACGCGTGGCGCTGCACACGGACGCCGCCGTCGTTCCCGGTTACTGTTGGTGGGACGCGAGCCTGCGCAAATATCGTCTTCGCTTCGAGCCGCGCGTCGAATTGATTCGAACCGGCGACACGGACTGCGACATCTTCGAAAATACGCAGCGATTCGCCAAAGTGCTCGAGGACGTCATTCGAAAACATCCGGATCAGTGGGTCTGGATCCACGCGCGGTGGAAGACGCGGCCTGAGGGCGAGCCCAAACTGTACGAATTCCTAGGCTAGTGAACGGCGAAAAGTCGAAAAGAATTGCCGAGCGGAACAGGCGGAGTGCGATGAAAAAAACAGTGCAGGAAATTGCAACTCAAATCGGTGCGCGCATTGAAGGTGATGCTTCGTGGGAATTGCGCGGCATCGCGGCGCCGGAGCGAGCGCAAGAAACGGAGCTCATCTACGTCGATTCGGCAAAGAATGTCGCGCGCGCATCCGCGTCGGCGGCCGCATGCGCCGTCGCGCCCGATGGCGTCGAACTCCCTGGCAAGACCGTCCTGCGACATCAGCAACCGAAAGTTGCATTCGCCAAAGCCGCCGCGCTCCTTCTCGACCGACCCACGCTCGCCCCGTCGGGCATTCACCCCACTGCCATCGTCGCGGTAACCGCGAAAATCGCGCAAACTGCGCACATCGGCCCGTACGTCGTGATCGGTGAAAACGCGAGCGTCGGCGATCGCTCTCAGATCGGTCCGCACACAACAATCGCCGCAGACTGCCACATCGGCAACGACTGCCGCATTCATCCGCGTGTCACGCTTTACAACGATGTTCGCATCGGCAATCGCGTCGAGATTCATTCGGGTGCCGTGATTGGCGCCGATGGCTTCGGCTATGCCCATGGCGAAGGTCGCCACTGGAAATTTCCGCAGGCCGGCATCGTCGAAATTGGTGACGACGTCGAGATCGGCGCGAACACCACGATCGATCGCGGCTCGCTCGACGACACGGTCATCGGCAAGGGTGTGAAGCTCGACAACCTGGTGCACATCGGCCACAACTGCAAAATCGGTGCGCACACCGTGATCGCTGCGCTGGCGGGGCTCTCTGGTTCGTGCACCTTCGGCAAGAATGTGGTTGTCGGTGGCCAGGCGGGCTTCGGCGAACGCTGCGAACTCGAAGACGGAGCCGTCATCGGCGGCCAGTCTGGGGTTCTCGGTGGCAAGGTGATTCGCAGTGGGCAAACCGTTTGGGGTACGCCCGCACGGCCGCTGGAACGATTCAAGGAAGAGTACGCTTGGTATGGCAGACTCCCGGACTTGGCCGCGCGCATCAAAGAGTTAGAAGCGAAGGTCCGCGGCTAGCGCCGCAAGCTGGCGCGTGAATCTGAGAAGCATCGCAACGCCAAATGTCTGTGCAACAAAGCAACCCAACCATCATCGTAATCGGCGGACACACGCGCGGCATCGGCAAGACGCAACTGGTCTGCGACATCATTTCCGCGGTTCCCGAAGCCAACTGGATCGCCGGAAAAATCACGCAGTATGGTCACGGCGTCTGCGCCCGCAACGGCCACGATTGCAATTGCGCGCTGGATGAACACGTTTGCGCTCTCGATTGGGAGCGCCATGCAAACACCGGCACCGATAGCTCACGCTTTCTCGCCGCCGGTGCTCAACGCAGCTTCTGGCTCCGTACCAAACAAGGCTTCCTCGCCGAGGGCATGCCGCTGCTTCGCACTGCCCTCGACGAAATCGCCCGAGACCGCGGCCGCAACAATGGCGCATCTTCCATCCACGTCATCCTCGAAAGCAACACGCTCCTGCAATTTCTCAGGCCCGATCTCTTTCTCATGGTGTTGCATCCCGGAAAATCCGATTTCAAAGACTCCGCGCTGCTCCAACTCGACCGCTCCTCGGCGTTCGTCCTGCGCGAGCCGATTCCCACGAATGAAAACGGAGAGAAGGCGGCAACCTCGTGGCGCAACTTCCCGCTCCAAGTTCTCAGGGCAAATCCGATTTTCGTCCAGCGCGAGGCCGAACCTCTTCCGCTTCCTCTGCTGGAACTCATCCGCGCCGTCGTATGTAACGACCAGAAAACGCCGAGCATCAATGTGTAAACCTCG
>JAFAZL010000394.1 GCA_019239815.1 Acidobacteriota bacterium | reverse complement strand
AGAGCGGCGCGCGCCGCAGCCTCAACGCGCTCTTTCGGCACGTCGCTAAGGCCGTAACAGATATTGTTCCACACCGTATCATGGAAGAGGATATTTTCCTGCGCGACCATGGCGATCTGTTCACGCAGGGAGCGAATCGTGACGTCGCGGATGTCGATGCCGTCGATGACGATGCGGCCCGACGTGGCGTCGTAGAAGCGCGGAATGAGATTGACGAGGGTCGTTTTTCCGGCGCCGCTCGAGCCGACCAGCGCGATCACTTGGCCGCGGTCGGCGCGCAAGCGAATGTTCTGAAGGACATTGGCCGAGCCGGAGTACGAGAAGCTGACGTCGTCGAACACGACTTCCTTCGAGAATGGCGGCAGCGCTTTCGCGTCGGGCTGCTCGGTGTGTTCCTGGTCGAAATCGAGATACGCGAAGACCTGCGTGCTCGCGCCCTGCGCGGCCTGGAATTGCTGGTAGACCGTGCCCATGCGCTTGAGCGGCGTGTAAGCCTTGAGCAGCGCGAAGATAAAAGCGAAGAAGACGCCGAGCGTCATGATGCCGCGATGAATCTGATCACGCGCCACGAGAATCAGCACCGGAATCACGATGGCGCCAAGGAGATCCATCATCGGCGAGGTGATCACAGCTGCACGCACCCAGCGCATGTTTTCGCGAAGCAAGCGGCGCGCTGTTTCTTTGAACTTCGCGATCTCGAATGCCTCCATTCCGAAGGCCTTTACAACGCGGTTGCCGGTGACGGTCTCTTGAATGATCTGCCCGAGTTCGCCGAGACGCGACTGGCTGCTTTCTGCGGAGCGACGAATTTTGCGGCCGAACTTGCTGACGGGAAGCACGACGAGCGGCAATAGCACGATGGAACCGAGCGCCATGCGCCAGTTGAGGGCGATGACCACGGTGATGAAGACGATGAGCGTGAAACCTTCGCGGAAGAGGTCGGCGAGATATTCGGAGAGCGCGATGCGCGTGCGCTCGACGTCGTTGATCGCGACCGAAAGCAAACGTCCGGTTGGATGATGCTGAAAGAAGCCTATCGGTTGGCGAATGATTTTTGCATAGACGTCGTTGCGAAGATTGGTGACGGCAGCATGGCCGACGTACTGAATTTCCGTCGAGCCCAAATATTCGGCAATGGCCTTGATGCCAAAGATCATCAGTAGCGTGAAAAAGAAAATCGTTTTGACATTGTGGAAGGTGGAGGGAAGGAAGGTGTTGAGGTAAACGACGTGGTCGGTGAAGGGAATTTTTCCAAGGGGAAGAGCTGATCCGACGACAGACGGATCAAGGACGTAGTCGACCGCGGGCTTAATCATTAGCGCGACTAGGCCTTCGGCGGCTGCGACGATTGCCAAGAGAACGACGCCCAGAGCGAGACGTAGACTATACGGGCGCACGTAACCCAACAACCGTTTCAGTTGTGGTGAAAACACCGAGGCCACGCTTCAGGCTCCCCTGGATAGCACAACAGGTACGCTATTCGGCGCGTTGCGGTGTGTCAAGTTTGGGAGGACGCTGGAGAGCAAGATCATTGAGAGGCGTTGGTGCTTCGGATTGCTTAACTGAATGGGCTTTGATTGCAAAAGCGGCACTGAAGCGCCGCAGTCCAAATAAGTCGAGAGGCTTCGCGAAAAAGCGGAGGCAAGACGCAATGGCCGGGCGGGGCGAGCCCCGCCCCTACAAAGGCCGGACGGGCGAGATCGATTTCCGGCGATCATTTTTCGATGTCGCGATGGACTACTTTGGTGGAGTAGCCACGTTTGGATAGGGCGTCGCTGATGGCTTCGGCCATCATCACGGAGCGGTGACGGCCGCCGGTGCAGCCGAACGAAATCGTGAGGTAGCTCTTTCCTTCGCCGATGTAATGCGGCATCAGGTAAACGAGCAAGCTTTCGATGCGCTTGAGGAACTCGCCGGTCTGCGGGAACGAACGGATGTATTGGCGAACCTTGGGATCCTGACCGGTGAACCTACGCAGACGCGCGACGAAGTGCGGGTTGGGCAGGAAGCGCACGTCGAAGACGAGGTCAGCGTCGCTCGGCACACCGTACCGGTAGCCAAAGCTGACACAGGAAATCAGCATCGGGCGTTTTTCGGGATTCCGGAATCGCTCGGTGATGAAGTGGCGCAGCTCGTGAACGTTGAATTTTGACGTGTCGATCACCACGTCGGCGAGCTTGCGGATCGGCTCCATGATCTTGCGTTCGTGATCGAGGCTTTCACGCACGCTGAGATGCTTGCCGACGGGATGCGGCCGGCGCGTCTCACTGTAACGGCGGAGCAAAGCATCTTCGGCGGCCTCGATGAAAACGATGGCGATCGGATGAAGGCCGCGGAGATGTTTGAGGAGCGCAGGCAATTTCTGGAGCTGATCGCCCTCGCGAGCGTCAACAAGAAGCGCTGCGCGCGCGAAGCCGCCTTCACCGGCGGCGTGTAGCTCGGCAAAAATCGGAATGAGTTCGACAGGCAGATTGTCGACGCAGTAGAAGCCCATGTCCTCAAAGGCGTGCAGGACCGTGCTCTTTCCAGAACCTGATAGCCCGGTGAGGATGACGAGTTGGCGGGATTCGGGTCGATCCGGTAAATCGTGACGGGCTTGGGTGCTAGCGTGAGCCTTATGCTTACCGGAAGCGCGGCGCGGGCTCAGTTTTTCACCCGGCGCTGATGGGTACTCGGAATACGCATGTCTTCACGATATTTGGCGACGGTGCGGCGGGTGACGTGGATGCCGTTGTCGTCAAGCTTCTTGGCGATCTGATCGTCGGTGAGAGGCTTGGTCCCGTCTTCTTCCTCAATCATTTTCTTTACGAGACGCTTGAGCGTGAGGAGCGACATGCCGCCGCCTTCGGGACCGTTGACGGCTTCGCTGAAAAACGAACGCAGTTCGAGGACGCCCTGCGGCGTGTGCGCGTATTTACTGGCGACGGCGCGGCTGACGGTCGAAGGATGCACGCCCACTTCTTCGGCGACTTCCTTGATCATCATCGGCTTCAGCGCATCGGGGCCGTGGATAAAGAAATCGCCTTGGCGCGCGATGATCGACTGGCAAACACGCAGAATCGTGTGCTTGCGCTGCTCGATATTTTTCATGAGCTGAATCGCGGCCGTGAAGCGCTCTTTGACGTAATTGCGGACATCGCGGTCGCTCGCATCTTTAACGAGCAGGCGGCGATATGTCGGGCTCAAGCGAAGCTGCGGCATGTCGTCTTCGTTGAGGAAGGCTTGCCACTGGTCGTCGACTTTTCGGAAGTAAACGTCGGGCTCGACGAGGCGCGGCTCGGTTTTGTTGTAGCGGAGACCTGGGCGCGGATCGAGTTTTTTGATGACGTCGAGAGCGCGTTTGACGATGTCGAGCGGACGATTGAGAGCGCGGGCGACTTCCTTAAGTTGGTTCGCCTGCACTTGCTTGAGATGCTCGGAGACGATTTGCT
>JAFAZL010000257.1 GCA_019239815.1 Acidobacteriota bacterium | reverse complement strand
AGAGCACGGCGCCTCAAGCTCGTTTATCTATTTCCGGACTCCCGACATCGCCGCATTCCTCGCCGAAGCCAAATCCAAAAGCGTCACGATCCACCAGGAACCGCAGATCATCGCCCGCATGCCCGACCACGACCTATGGTTGATGTGGATCAAAGACTCCGAAGGCAATCTGCTCGGCGTTATGGAAGAGCGCCGGAAGTAACACCCAGCCCGATTCCCTCCACCGCACGGGGCCCAGCGCAGCGGAGATGCCTTATCATGTTCCTCACCGACGACTCATGCCGCCCATCCCTCTCCTACTCTCCGCCGGCGAAGCCTCCGGCGACATGTATGCCGCCCGCCTCGCCACGGCTCTCCAACAACGTGCCGACGTCAAAATCTTCGGCATGGGCGGCCCGCAAATGCGCGCCGCCGGCGTTGACATCATTACTGACTATTCCGAAGTCTCCGTCGTCGGCATCACCGAAATCCTCAGCCATCTTCCTTCCCTCGTTCGCGCGATGCGCAAACTCGTTGACGCCGCCGAGCAACGCAAACCCGCGCTCGCGATCCTCACCGACTTCCCCGGCTTCCATCTCCGCCTCGCGCGCAAACTCAAGTGGCGCGGCCTGCGCAATGCGTATTACATCTGCCCGCAATTCTGGGCGTGGCGCCCCTGGCGCGTGCGGATCGTCCGCCGCCGCTTCGCGCTCGGTCTCTGCATTTTTCCGTTTGAAGAAAAGTTCTACAGCGATGCCGGCGTTCCCACAAAATTTATCGGCCATCCACTGGTCGGCCACGTCAAGCCATCGCTCGATCGCGCTGCGTTCCGCGCCGCTCACCACTTTCATCCCGAAGAACCGCTCGTCGCGGTTCTTCCGGGCAGCCGCTCCGCCGAGCTTCGCCAGCACCTGCCGGTGCTGCGCGAAGCCTGCCTGCGCATCCACAACGCCGAGCCTCGCACGCAGTTCGTGGTCGCCGCAGCCCACGACCGCAGCGACGAACTCGCCGCACTCCGCCAAGGTTGGGCCGGCCAACTCTCACTTCGCGTCGTCGCCAACGAAACCTACGACGCCCTCGCCGCCTCCGATGCCGCCATCGTCTCCAGCGGCACCGCCACAGTCGAGACCGCGCTGCTCGACGTCCCCATGGTCGTCGTCTACCGCGTCACGCCGCTCACCGCGCTCCTCGCCAAGCCGCTCGTCCGCACCAAATTTTTCAGCATGGTCAACCTCATCGCCGAAAAGCGCGTCGTCCCCGAACTCATCCAGTCCGACTTCACCCCTGACCGCGTGGCCAACGAAGTCCTCGCCCTCCTCCGCACGCCGTCGCTTCGCGACGCCATGCGCACCGACCTCGCCGAAGTCCGTCGCCGCCTGGGTCCCCCAGGCGCCGTAGACCGCGCTGCCGACGCAATCCTCACTCTCATCCGTCAAACAAAGTAGGCCGCGGCCACCCTGTAGCCGCGATCGCATCTCAGATCGCGGGATTTAGATGACTTGCGACCGCAATCACAACGACATGCTTGCTCCCCTACACAAAATCCCCACTGGCAACGCTTACGACCCATTCTGCTATCCTATGAAGGTAAAGAGCCCTGGTTTGAGCACATTCGTCTCCCGTCGCCAGCAGCTTGAAAGGGGTCCGATGACCCAATCAGTTAGGCCAAGAAAATTCCGTTTTGGCGTGCCGCTCCTGCTGCTCGCCTTCGCGCTCTGCGCCACTGTTTCGCACGCCCAAGCCCCGCGCGGCCCTGCCTTCACCGCCCAGCACTACGACATCTCCGCCACGCTCGATCCCGGCGGCCAATCCATCTCCGCCATCGCCAAAGTCGATTTCGTCGCCAACGAAGTCTCCGGCGGCATCCGCGTTGAACTGAACCAAAATCTCGACCTCAAAGACGTAAAAACTCCCGACGGCAAGACGCTCAATTTCGAGCGCGATTCCGGCAACACGCTCTTCGTCACCGTTTTCCTTCCGCAATCCGTCGCCACCGGCACAAAAGTCACCCTCACCTTCAATTACGCCGGCCTGCTCGCCAATCAGGACAACAGCCCCGTCCCCGGCCTACGCACCGCGGTCATCAGCAAGGAAGGCACATATCTCCTCCTCCCCGCGCGATGGTTCCCGCTTACCAACTATCCCGCGAACCGCTACAGCGCCGTATTCCACCTCAACGTTCCCGATTCCATGGCCGTCGCAGGCACCGGCAAGACCGGCGCGCCGACCCCGCAGGCTGGCGGCCGGCTGCTCTATACATTCCAGGGCGACACGCCTGAGCCCTACGGCACCTTCGTCGCCGGCGAACTCAAGCTAAGTCCCGAGCAAGCCGAAGGCGTCAACGTC
>JAFAZL010000084.1 GCA_019239815.1 Acidobacteriota bacterium | reverse complement strand
TTTGACGGCGAAGACGAAATCGTCGGGAGTTTCGGCGGCCCAGCGTTCGAAGCTGGAGGGGATTTGCAGTGAGTAGAAAGTGCCGTTGATTTCGATGGTGCGGAAATTTTCGGCAGCGAAGGCGAGTTCGCGTTTTTGCGCGAGGCCTTTCGGGTAGAAGACCCCACGCCATGGTTTGTAGCGCCAGCCGGAGATGCCGATACGGATATCGCCGAGTTTTGGTTTCAGCACGGTTGAGTTCGATGGATTCGTTGTGAAGCGGATTATTTTGCGAATTTGGCTAATTTTTTGAGATCGGCGACGAAATTGGCCATTTCGCGGTGACGCGATTCCTCATCGGGCGCTCGGAGAATTGAGGAAGGATGTACGGTCGCCATAATGTGCGGCGCGAGTGTGGATTCTAGGAGCTGGCCACGGCTTTGCGTTACGCGGAAGGTGCGGCCGAGCAGAGCTTGGGCGGCGGTGGCGCCGAGGCAAACGACGACTTCGGGTTTGAGCAGAGCGATTTCGGTGTCGAGCCACGGGCGACAGGCGGCGATTTCGGCGGAGTTTGGTTTTTTGTGGATGCGGCGTTTGCCGCGTGGTTCCCATTTGAAATGTTTGACGGCGTTGGTGACGTAAGTTTTGTTGCGGTCGATGCCGGCTTGCTCGAGCGCGGTGTCGAGTAATTTTCCTGCCGGGCCGACGAACGGTTTGCCTTGTCGGTCTTCCTGATCGCCGGGTTGTTCTCCGACGAAAACGATGCGAGGTTTGCTTGCGCCTTGGCCGAAGACGGTTTGCGTGGCATTTTTGTAGAGGTCGCACGCTTCGCAATTTTTGGCGCGGTTGCGAGCGTCATCGATGGATTTGGCGATGGGGAGAGTTGGCGCATCGGTCTGCGCGGAATTTTTTGCGGCGCGCGGTTTTGATTTGTTCGGCACAGAGCTTAGATGCGAAGTTCGTTACGCCGGCCATTATGAGCGATATCAGGGAACCCGGGGAAATTCTTGGTTGACAGGGAAGAGGGCGGTTGGTAGATTGAGCGAAGAAAAAGCGAAAGTATGATTTCGCTTCTTCGTTTGATCGCTTATGGCCGCCGCGTCTTCACTTGCCGCTCTTCGCTCCAAAATCGAGCTCGATCTGCGCGGGCGCGTCGTTTCTCCTTTTAATTATCGCGATCGAAATGTTTTTGAGCTGGTGTCGACGGGGATTCCGTCGCTGGATGCCGTGGTGGGCGGATTGCCGCGCGGCGCGATGACGGAGATTTGCGGACCTCCGTGTTCAGGGCGGACGAGTGTGATGTTGTCGGCGCTGGCAGCTCGTACGGCAGAAGGAGAAATGTGCGCGTTGATCGATGCGCGCGACAGTTTTGATCCGGCTGTGGCGAGTGCGGCGGGAGTGGAACTGCGGCATGTTTTGTGGGTGCGATGCCAGAACGCGGATCAGGCACTGCGCGCGACGGATTTGCTGATTCAGGCGGGTGGGTTCGGGATGGTGGCGGTGGATTTGAGCGATATCGCGCCGAAGATTGTTCGGTACGTGCCGCTGAATGCGTGGTTTCGGTTTCGGCGCGCGGTAGAGGATACGCCGACGATTTTGATGGTGCTGGAGCAGGAGTCGAATGCGAAGACGTGCGCGTCGCTGGTGTTGAGAATGGGGGCGCGGCCAGGGGAGTGGAGTGAGTCCGCTGGGGATCGGGAACGGAGTTTTGTGCGGCATTCGATGGGACGACTGTTTCGTGGATTTGAAGTTGGCGCGGATGTGGTGCGCACGCGGGTGCAGGATGTGAATGAGGTGATGGCAATTAATGAGTTTAAGCCGCTGAAGATGGGATTTGATTCACGGAGCAAATCGGAGCGAAGTGCGGTGTTTCAGACCGCGACGAAGTGTGGAGGACTGCGAGGATAGAAGAAAATCAGTGCAAGAAAGTTGCGCCGGCATTCGTGCCGGCATTTTTTATCGGCGGATGGATTTTTGCCGATGGATCAAAAAGGCCCGCGTTCTGGGAAACGAACGCGGTTACAGGGTGGCCTAACGGGAAGTTTTTATGGCGTTTGCGTGCATTTATATTTCGGGGTTTTTGGTGCAGGCAGTGGAGAGGGCGGAGCTAGCGCTACGCGGGGATCGTGTTGCTCTGGCGTTGCTCGGTGGGAAGGCGCCGCTGTGGAGCGTGGTGGCGGCGAGTTCTGCTGCACTGCGCATGGGAGTGCAGCTTGGGATGACGAAGGCGCAGGTGGCGGAATTCGTCGGCGTGGAAGTACGGCATCGATCGGAAGCGCAAGAGAAAGCGACACACGCTGCTTTATTGGATGTGGCATGGAGCATTTCGCCGCGCGTGGAAGATGCGGCGCCGGACACGATTGTGCTCGATCTGGAAGGGCTGGCATCGCTGTTTGGAAGTGAGGAAGAGATTGCGCGCGTTTTGATGGAGCGCGTGACGCGCGTCGGCGTGAATCCGAATATTGCGATCGCGTCGAACATCGAGGCGGCGATTCTGGCGGCGCGCGGATTTTCTGGGATTGCGATTTTGCCGGCTGGGGAGGAAGCGGTGCGGCTGGGCGTATTGCCGGTACGTACGCTTTCGAGCGACGCGGAAATTCTGGAAACGCTGGATCGATGGGGGATCGAAAAGTTGCGCGCGCTGGCAGCGCTGCCCGTGTTGCAGCTTTCAGAGCGTCTTGGACAGCGCGGTGTGATCCTGCACGAATTGGCTCGCGGCGCGCGCGTGCGGGCACTGGTGCTGGCGCAAGTGAGTCTCACGTTTGAAGAAGAAATGGAGTTGGACGAAACGGTCGAAGAATTAGAGCCGCTTTCGTTTTTGCTCGGGCGACTGCTCGATCAGCTTTGCGCGCGGTTGGAGTCTCGAGCGCTTGCGGTGCAGACGATTCGCGTGTGGTTCGAGCTGGAGCCGTCGTTCGAAAAAGATGTCCAGTCGCTGAACGACGAGTCGCGAAAGAAAACCGCGTCAAAAGAGTTTGCGAAAGTGCTGACGCTGCCGATGGCGATGCGCGACGCGAAAGCGTTGCTGAAACTTTTGCGGCTTTCGCTGCAGTCAGATCCGCCTAAATCGCCGATACAAAAGATACGGATGACGGCGGAAGCGGCGGCTCCACGCGTGGCGCAGAGCGGATTGTTTGTGCCGCGCGGGCCTGATCCGGAAAAGCTGGAGCTGACGGTGGCACGGCTGATGAAGCTGGTGGGGGAGTCGAACGTTGGAGTGGCGGAATTGATCGACACGCATCGCGCTGAGAATTTCCGCGTGGCGCGGTGGAATTGTGGAGCGATTGCGGCGGAGGAGGGGAGGAGCAGAAGAGTTGGCAGGAAGCGAAAGAGCGGTTCGAGTGCGGAGCCCACGACTGCGGATGGTGGCAGTGCAGTAAAGATTTCCGCGGCTGGATTTCGCGTGTTGCGGCCGCCGCTGATGGCGATGGTGGAAGCAGACGGCGAAAACGAACGGCGTCCAGTGCGCGTGAGTTTTAGCGGGATGCGTGGGGATGTGATTGCGGCGTCGGGGCCTTGGCGCAGTTCGGGGGAATGGTGGCAGGAAGATGGCTGGGATCACGACGAATGGGATTTGGCGATTGATTTTGGGAAGCGAGCGGAGCCGCGGGAGCAAAAGCTGGAGCACATCGGTTTGGTGACGATGAATGTGAACGCCCTTAAGAAAACAAAGGTTCCAGAGCCAAGTCCGTGGCCACGGCATGGCGTATATCGGATTTTTTATGATTTGCCGCGGAAGAGTTGGTTTGTGCGGGGATTTTACGATTAGCGCGAGCGATCGCGATTGACTGCTCTTCACTGCGTTTAAGCAAATAAGAATGTACATCGAGCTTCATGCACGGTCGGCGTTCAGTTTTCTCGAAGGGTCTTCGATACCGGAGGAAATGGTCGAAGCGTGCGCCGAGCGCGGCATGGGCGCGATGGCGATGCTCGATCGCGACGGCGTTTATGGTGCACCCCGTTTTTATCACGCCGCGATGAAGAAAGGCATTCGCGCGCATATTGGTGCGGAGATTACAACGCCGGAGGGCTGGCGATTTCCGGTGCTAGTCGAGTCGCGCGAGGGCTACCAGAATTTGTGCCGCGCGATTACGTTGATGAAATTGCGTGACAAAAAAGGGGAGGGAAGTCTTGCTGGAGAAGAGTTAAGCGCTTACGCGAATGGGCTGGTTTGCTTGACGGGCGGGGACGAAGGGCCACTGGCGCATGCGCTGGCGAATGGGGGCGTCGAGCGCGCGACGCAGGCGGTGGAGCGTCTTTGCGAGATTTTTGCACGAGGGAATGTTTACGTCGAGCTGCAACGGCATTTTTGTCGCGAGGAAGAGGCGCGGAATCAGGCTGCGATCGAAATTGCGAGGAAATTGTCGCTGCCATTGCTGGCGACGAACTGCGCTTCGTACGCGCAGCCGCAGCAGCGCGAGCTGCTCGATGTGTTTACGTGCATTCGCCACCATCGCAATCTTGCGAACGCCGGGCGGTTGCTGACGCGCAATGCCGAGAGGCACCTGAAAAACTCCGAAGAGATGGCCCGGCTTTTTGCAGATTTGCCGGAGGGGATTGCCAATACGGCTTCACTTTCGTCGCGTCTGGAATTTTCGCTGAACGATTTGGGCTATGAGTTTCCGAAGTATCCCGTGCCCGATGGCGGTTCGGAGATGGAGTTTCTTCGCGCGCGCACGCATGACGGCAGGATTCGCCGGTATGGCGCTGGCAATGAAAAGGCGCGAAAGCAGATAGAGCGCGAGCTGGCGCTAATCGAGAAGTTGAAGCTGCCCGGGTATTTTCTGATCGTCTGGGACATTGTGCGCTTCTGTAATGCGCAGAACATTCTCGTGCAGGGGCGCGGATCGGCGGCAAACAGCGCGGTGTGTTATGCGCTGGGGATTACCGCGGTCGATCCGGTCGGGATGGGACTGCTGTTTGAACGATTTTTGTCGGAAGAACGCGGCGAATGGCCCGACATCGATCTCGATCTGCCGAGCGGCGACCAACGCGAGCGCGCAATTCAATATGTCTACAACCGCTACGGGAGCCACGGCGCGGCGATGACGGCGAACGTCATTACGTATCGCGGAAAGTCGGCGGCGCGCGAGATTGGCAAAGCGCTTTCGTTTGATCCCGAAACGCTGGCGCGGCTGGCGAGCCTGGTCAGCGCGTGGGAATATAAAGATTCCGCCGACACGATGGAAAATCATTTTCGCGACGCGGGATTCGATCTGAATCATCCGAAGATTCGGAAGTTTTTCGAACTGTGTATACAGACGCAGGATTTACCGCGGCATTTGGGGCAGCATTCGGGCGGGCTGGTGGTGTGCCAGGGGCAGCTCGATTCGGTTGTGCCGCTGGAACAGGCGACGATGCCGAATCGAGTTGTCGTGCAATGGGACAAAGAAGATTGCGCCGATCTGGGCATCGTGAAAATCGATTTGCTGGGGCTCGGCATGATGGCGGTGCTGGAAGAGTCGCTGCAAATCATCAGCAAGCACTACGGGGAAGAAATCGATCTCGGCCATTTGCCGCAAGGCGATAAAAAGATTTACGACACGCTGCAGAGGGCGGACACCGTTGGAATGTTTCAGATCGAGAGCCGCGCGCAGATGTCGTGTTTACCGCGGCTGAAACCGAAAGAGTTTTACGACATCGTCGTACAGGTGGCGATCATCCGGCCCGGACCGATCGTGGGAAAAATGGTGCATCCGTACCTGGCGCGGCGGCAGGGGAAGGAAGCGCCGCAGTGTTTGCATCCTTTATTAGAGCCGGTGTTAGAGCGGACGCTTGGGGTGCCGCTGTTTCAGGAGCAGCTCTTGCGGATGGCGATGATTGCTGCGGGATTCAGCGGCGGAGAAGCGGAAGAATTGCGGCGC
>JAFAZL010000812.1 GCA_019239815.1 Acidobacteriota bacterium | reverse complement strand
TTAAGTGCGGTGTCGGTTGCGGCATCGGGGCGGCCCTTCGCTTTCGCATCGACAGCGCTGGCGTATAGCTGTCGCGCGTCCCACAGAAGTTCCCACGCGGTGACGTCTTCCTGGTCGCCGATCCAAACGTCGAAGTTTGCGTTGATCCAGGAACCGGGGAAAATTCCGACATTTGTTGAAGTTGATTTTGACGCGGCGATCGCTTCGCTTGCTGTCAGAGCGCGGAAATCGCCGTCGCTCTCGATACGTTTGTAGAACTGGCGCAGGAACTCGCGGCCGTTGCCGTAGAAATATTCCCAGGCATTTTCGCCGTCGAGGAAAATGCAAACGGTGAGCGGGTCGGTGCTCTGCACGCGGTCGCCGATATGGCGGAGCCGCCCATGAAGATCCGCGGCAGCGGTTCCCGCGTCCATGCGGCTGTACACGAAGCCCACGAGATCAGAAAGTTGGTGATCGCGGAAGAGTCCTGTGATTCCTCGCCCTTCGAGCTGAATGCGCCACGGCTTGTACAAGCGGTCGGCATTCGAAGGAAGACCACTGGTGTCGCGGAAAAATCCGATGTTGAGCGTGCGACCGAGAACTCCTTCATCCGTGCCGAACCATTGAAAGCCTTCGTCGATCGCGATTCCCAGCGCTTGATCGGAGACGGATCCTTCGGACGGCCACAGTCCGGCGGGCCGCGCACCGAACACGCGCTCATGGTATTCGCGCGCGCGGCGCAATTGTTCTCGCGCGTCTTCGGGTTGTCGATATGCGCGGCGCGGCAGAGGAGTTCCGGGGCTCGCGACGCGTGCGATGTCGGAGTCGCAGAGCAACGGAAGAATCGGATGGTAGAAAGGAGTAGTGCTGATTTCGATCTGGCCGCTTTTTGCCGCCTCGCGATAAATGGGAAGAACTTTGTTCAACAAATCGGCCTGACGTTCTTTCAGCGCTTCTTTGTCTTGCTCGCTGAAATCTTTTCCCTTGTCGGCCAGCCGACTTGTAATGTTGTCCTTTGCAAACCACTCCTCGTCCATCCAGGCGAGTTGAGAAAGCACTTGAAGATCGCGCCAGTCGCGCGCTGTGAATGTCACAAGCGCTTGCGCTCCGCCAGCGGGACGCGACCACTCGAACAGTTCGACGAAGCGTGGAAAGCGGGACATCAGGCGTTCATGATTTAGTTGAAATGCTCTCGCGAGAATTTCCGTCTTGTCTTCTCGTGTGAGCTCGTCGGTGTTCTTGTATGCGAGAGAAAGCCACGGCTCATCGAATTTCCCGCTCGCGTATTCCTCGATCTGCATGCCGAGCGACGGCACAATGTTGAACGTCGCGTGGAATTTCGGTGCCTCCTGCAGCACGCGCACCATGCCCCAGTAATCCTTGAGTGCATGGAGGCGCGTCCAGGGCAGTACATACCGCCCTGTTTCCGGATCGCGATACTGCGGTTGATGCATGTGCCAGAGCAGAACGAGATGGATGCGATTCATCGAGCCGTCTGCCTTACTGGCTCTGAAACCACCGAAGATAGGATGTGTATTGGACACGCGGGTTCGCGCATCGAAACGAAAAAACGTACGTGCCGCGAACCGCAAATTTTGTTGCCCGCCGTGTTTATTTGCTTTTGGCTTGCACCGCTATCGCTCGTGTTACACTCGCCGTTTCGATTGATCATGCGCATCCTGGACCGTTACATTGTCCGTGAAATCTTCCGTCACGCACTAGTAGGCCTTGTCGTTTTTACCTTTGTTTTCTTCGTTCCTCAACTTGTTCGTTTGACGGCGTTGTTTGTTCGACACACCGGTTCGGGCTCGCAAATCGCCGAATTATTCCTTTGCATTTTTCCAGGCGTCTTCACTTTCACAATTCCGATGGCGATCCTGATCGGAGTGCTGCTCGGGCTGGGCCGTATGTCGAGCGACAGCGAAATCATTGCCATGACGGCGTTAGGAATCGGGCGCCGGCGAATTCTCCTCCCCGTCGCCGTGCTTGCAGCAACGGGTTGTGCCGTCACGCTGGCGATGACGCTATGGCTCGCTCCGTTGGCGCTGCATACGTTTCGAGGCCTGGAAACGGAACTCGCTGCATCGCAGCTAAACTTCGCGATTCAGCCACGCGTGTTTGATGAACGATTCCCGCACGAAATTCTCTACGTGAACGACATCTCCGCAAGCGGCACGCAATGGCGCGGGGTTTTCGTCGCAGAGAACGGCGGTGAAAACGCATCGCGTATCACTCTGGCAGAGAGCGCGGTCGTAGTCGCTGAGCCGAAACAGGGAAAGTTGGAGCTTCACTTGAAGGGCGGCGCGACCCATGAATTCGACCGCAGTGATCCCGATCATTATTCCGTTACGGCATTTGGTCAGAGCGACTGGCCTATCGAAGTGACGGGCATCGTCCCGCTGCAGCAAAATCGGCAAGCGAAGAACGATGAACGTCCGGTGGCCGCGCTTGCCGCTGATTCGGGACCGAACTGGAGAGAAGCTCGAGTAGAACTTCAACGTCGCTTTGCATTCCCCGCTGCGTGCTTTGCGTTCGCATTGATTGCCGTGCCGATCGGATCGCAGCCTCGCCGCGGCGGACGGGCAGCCGGTTCGTTAATCGCGGTACTGCTCATCGCCAGTTACTACTTGTTGTTGATCTTTGGCAGCGGCCTGGCGCGCGAAGGCACGGTGCCACCGTCATTGGGCTTATGGATGGGCAACATCGCGCTCGTGGTGTGCGGATTGTTTTTGCTGCCTCGGATGGAACAATTCCGCGGCGAGATTCGCTGGTTCCAGTCATACAACCGAATCCGCGCCTGGTGGCGCTTACAAAAACTGAAGCGGATGCGGGCTCGCGCCGCAGCAGCACGAGCGCATGCGAACGGCGGTCGCTTTCACGCCCCCGCGGAGACCAGTGCCGCCGTCGCGACGTCCAGCGGCAGCTTCCCTCGATTGATGGACATTTACCTTCTGCGGCGATTCTTTTCGTATTTTCTCCTGCTGATGCTGGCCTTCATCTTTTTGTTCGAAGCATTTACGTTTTTCGAGTTGCTCGACGACATTGCGCGCCACCGCATTCCGTTCTTCGTGGTCGTGGATTACTTTAGATATTTAACGCCTTATCTCATCTATCAGTTGGCGCCGTTGGCCGCTCTGGTGGCAACGCTCGTGACGATCGGGGTGATGAGCAAGAACAATGAAATTGTTGCGTGCAAGGCGAGCGGAATCAGTTTGTATAGGCTTGCCGGGCCGCTGTTGCTGGCGGGAATCATCCTGGCTTCCACGCTGATTTTGCTCGACGATACGTTTCTTCCCTATGCGAACCAACGGCAGGACGCGCTGCGGAACCAGATCAAGGGTCGGCCAGCGCAGACCTACACGCAGCCGCAGCGTTGGATCTTTGGCGACAACGCCAAGGTTTACAACTACGACTTGTTCGACCCCAACCAAAACCTATTCGGTGGACTGAGCGTGTTAGAGATCGATCCGGGAACGTTTGAGATTCGCCGGCGTGTCTTCGCTTCACGTGCGCAATGGTCGGATGCACAGAATCTATGGGTGCTAGAAGCAGGCTGGGTTCGGGATTTTTCGAATGGCACAGTCGCGAAGTATGAACAGTTCAATGTTAAAGATTTACCTGAACTCACCGAACCGCCTTCGTATTTCCATCGCGAGGTGAGGCAGGCGTACCAGATGAATTGGGCTGAGCTCCGCCGGTACGCTGCGAACTTGCAGAAGGCGGGTTTCGATGTCTCAGCGCTGATGGTGCAGTGGCATCGGAAACTGGCATTTCCGTTGATTGCGCCGATCAGCATGTTGCTGGCGTTTCCGTTCGCGTTCTTGGTGGGCACGCGCGGAGCTGTAGGTGGCGTGGCGGTCGGTGTGGCGATTGGGATTCTCTATTGGCTGGGCGCCGAACTGTTGACGGCGATGGGTGGTGTCGGGCAGTTGCCGCCGTTTTTGGCGGGCTGGGCGCCGGATATTATCTTTTTCTTTTTGGGGTTGTATTTCTTCTTCAAGATGCCGACGTAAGTGGCGGCAGGCGGCCTGGACTCTGCCGATTGTTAGGTTGGCGCTTGGGTTGAACGCTGAGATCCTTCGGCGTCCTTCGAACGCCTCAGGATGACAGTCGTGGCAGGTAGAGCAGACAGAAACTTGTCGGCGCGGGGCTTTGGTCGCCGCGCCGACAAGTGAGTTGATGGTTTAAATTTGTCCCGAGGCGGAACCCTCCGTGAGTTACTTCTTCTTTCCTTTGCCGGATTTCTTCGCGGCGTTTTCTTCAACTACTGCTTGAGCTGCGCCGAGGCGTGAGATGGGCACGCGGTACGGCGAGGCGCTGACGTAATCCATGCCGACTTGATGGCAGAACTTTACGCTGTCGAGATCGCCGCCGTGCTCGCCGCAGATGCCGACCTTGAGCTTGGGACGGCTGCTACGGCCCTTGTCGATTCCCCAACGGATGAGCATGCCGACGCCCTTCGTGTCGAGCGACTGAAATGGATCAGCCGCGAATACGCCAGCCTTCTTTTCGTCGACATAGTCCGGCAGGAAGCGGCCCGCGTCATCGCGTGAAAGGCCCATGGTGGTTTGCGTGAGGTCGTTGGTGCCGAAGGAGAAGAACTCGGCGCGTTCCGCGATTTCGTTGGCCATTAACGCGGCGCGCGGGAGTTCGATCATGGTGCCGACGATGTAGTCGAGCTTCGTCCCGGACTTCTTGATGATGTCGTCGGCAACGCGGCGCGTGGCGTCCTCGAGAATCGAGAACTCCTTCTTGT
>JAFAZL010000788.1 GCA_019239815.1 Acidobacteriota bacterium | reverse complement strand
CTTCGCGGGTGATGATGAAGTCGTGGACGTGGGATTCGCGGAGGCCGGCGCTGGTGATGCGGACGAAGCGGCCGTTGGTTTTGAGATCGTTGAGCGTGGGGGCGCCGACGTAGCCCATGCCGGATTTGAGGCCGCCGACGAGTTGGTCGGTGAGCGCGCCGAGCGGACCTTTATAGGGGACGCGGCCTTCGACGCCTTCGGGGACGGATTTGCCGCGCTCGCGGTCGGCGTCGTCTTGCACGGTGGCGTAGCGGTCGGAGCCGGCGTCCATCGCGGCGGTTGAGCCCATGCCGCGGTAGGACTTGAAGGTGCGGCCCTGATAGAGAATTGTCTCGCCGGGGGATTCTTCGGTGCCGGCGAAGAGGCTGCCGATCATCACGCAGGATGCGCCTGCGGCGATGGCTTTCGTGACGTCACCTGAAAATTTGATGCCGCCGTCGGCGATGATGGGGACGCCGGTGCCGTCGGCTGCGCGCGCGGCTTCCATGACGGCGGTAAGTTGCGGCACGCCGGCGCCGGTGACGACGCGCGTGGTGCAGATCGATCCGGGGCCGATGCCGACTTTGAGGCCGTCGATGCCGAGCGAGATAAGATCGCGGGCGCCGTCGAACGTGGCGACGTTGCCGGCGATGACTTGCATTTCGGGAAGGCGGTGCTTGAGGGCTTTGATGGCTTCCATCACGCGTGTGGAGTGGCCGTGCGCGGTGTCGACGGCGAGGACGTCGACTTTCGTTTTCGCCATTTCGACGGCGCGTTCGAGGAAGTCGCCCGTGGCGCCAACGGCGGCGCCGACGCGGAGGCGACCCTGTTCATCTTTCGCGGCGCGCGGGTATTCGAGTTTTTTCTGGATGTCTTTTACGGTGATCAGTCCTTTGAGGTTGAAGTCCTGATCGACGACGAGAAGTTTTTCGATGCGGTGCTTTTGGAGGATGCGCTCGGCTTCGTCGAGCGTGGTGCCGACGGGGACGGTGACGAGGTTGTCTTTCGTCATGACCGAGCTGACGAGCTGGTTGTGATTTTTTTCGAAGCGCAGGTCGCGGTTGGTGAGAATGCCGGTGAGACGCGAGCCGCGCGTGACGGGCAGGCCGGAGATGCGGTACTTCTCCATGATTTCGAGGGCCTGGCGGAGAGTGATGTCTGGCGAGATCGTGACGGGGTCGACGATCATGCCGCTTTCAGAGCGTTTTACACGGTCGACTTCTTCGGCCTGGCGATCGATGGCCATATTGCGATGCACGATGCCGATGCCGCCCTGGCGTGCGATGGCGACGGCGAGGTTCGACTCGGTGACGGTGTCCATGGCGGCCGAGGCGAGCGGGATGTTGATCGAGATTTTGCGCGTGAAACAGGTGCGCGTGTCGACTTGCGTCGGCAAGATTGAGGATTTGCCGGGGAGCAAGAGCACGTCGTCGAATGTAAGACCTTCGGGAATGGGACCGTCGATCATTCCAACCTCATTTCGTGGGAGTGGGGAGCCGGAGCGGCTAAAAACAGCGCAGCCCAGCGGGTGGCCGCTGGGCCGGTGGAAAAATTCATCAAATCGAAAAAATGAATCACTGTGAAGTTTCTATTGTAGGTGCGGAGCGAGATGGGGTCAAGTTTGGGGCTGTGGATTGCGTGTGCGCGAGTTTTGTTGGTTCGGTAGCGTTTCAGTCTGAGATCCTTCGCTTCGCTCAGGATGACAATGTCTCTGGATGTGATAACCCAGTCCAACATCGCGGTGGTTGAGCGATTACGAGCGCTGGCTCGATTACAATACATAACGATGACGATAGCGATTCCGGAGTTTGTGCCGCATCGGTGGCTGGCGAACGGGCACGCGATGACGATTGCGGCGGCGTTTACGCCGCGGAAGTTTCGGCTGCCTACAGCGGAGCAGCGGCTGTTTCGGGTCGATCCATATTCACAACTGCTGGGATTGTGTAATTGGCAGCTCGGGAAGCTGAAGCAGACGCCGGTGATCGTGACTGTGCATGGGCTTGAGGGATCGGCGGATTCCTATTACATGCAGGGGATTGCCGAGAAGGCTTTTCATCGTGGTTTCCACGTTATCCGAATGAATCAGCGCAATTGCGGTGGGACGGAGAAGCTCACGCCGACCTTATATAACTCAGGCATGAGCGGAGACTATCGCGCCGTTTTGGAAGAACTGGCGGGCGTTGAGGGATTTGAGCGGATTTTTTTCGCGGGCTACTCGATGGGTGGGAATCTTGTGACAAAAATGGCCGGGGAGTACGGCCAAGAGTTTCCGTCGGCCTTGCGGGGTATTTGCGCGGTGTGCCCAGCGATTGATTTGTCCGCGTGCGCCGATGCGTTGGAGCTGCGCGAAAACTATTTATACCAGCGGCACTTCGTCAAGAACTTGATGGCTCGGTATGCGCGCAAGGCGCAGATGTTCCCGGGGCGCTATCGGACGGATGGATTTGGTCCGATTCGAACGGTGCGGGAATTTGACGATGCGATCACGGCGCCGAGCTTCGGGTTTCGCGATGCGGAGGAATACTACGAATCGGCGGGAGCGAAGCGGGTGACGGCGAATGT
>JAFAZL010000709.1 GCA_019239815.1 Acidobacteriota bacterium | reverse complement strand
GCCGATTCCCACACGGCGCGGCTTACCGGCCTGCAAAAGCTCGACAGGGAGCAGGCTCATAGGAGATGTAGCCATGGGAATGAGCGTTGGAGATAACAAGGGCGGTGCGATGGCGGAAATGAACGTCGTTCCGCTGATCGACATTTTGCTGGTGCTGCTGATCATCTTCATGGTGATCACGCCGCTGACCCCCAAGGGCATGGACACGCTGGTGCCGCAGCCCAATCCGAACCAGCAGCAGAACCAGGATCTTGAAAATAAGACGGTCGTCGTTCAGGTCCTCACGAACGACAAGCTGAAGATCAACAACGAAGATGCCACCTGGGATGGCCTAGGGCAGCGCATCGACCAGATCTTCAAAGACCGCGCTGAAAAAATCGCTTTCGTGAAGGGCGATAACGACGTATTGTTCGCCAATGTCGCGCGCGCCATCGATATCATGCGCGCCAACGGAATCGACAAGGTTGGTTTGATCACCGCCAAGCTCGAAGCCGGCCAGTAATTTTTCCACGCGGCGTCAATCATCACGACGCCGCTTTTTCACGGATTTTCGCGGGGTTGTGAGAGTCCTCTCGCGGGGCAATGTGACACAGCGAGGTGACTCATGGGCATGTCTGTTGGTGGTTCGAATCGCGGAATCGTTGCTGAAATGAATGTGGTTCCGCTGATTGATGTTCTGCTGGTGCTGTTGGTGATCTTCATGATCATCCCTCACCACCAGACGGGTCTGAGGGCAGAAATACCGCAACCGGCGCCACAGAATACCGCGCCCCCAAAGACTCCACCCGACATTATTGTGATCCAGGTGTTGGACGGGGGATCGCTCAAGATTAACGAGCAACCGGTGCCGTGGGATTCCTTGCGTAGCCGTCTGGATGAAATTTTCAGCCGGCGCGCCGATCGCACCGCTTTCGTTTCCGGCGATTCCGGTATCGAGTTCCAGGTTGTGGCCAAAGTGATTGACGTGATGGACGCGGCAGGCATATCTTCTGTCGGTCTCTTAACGCCGCAGTTGGAGAAAGGCCGCTAGATCGGCCGGTTGCCCTTCGCAGGGCGGACGTGAATCCTAGCGACGACTGTTTTCGGTCGTCGCATATGCAGGGATGGATGCTTCGATGACTTACGGATCGATTCGAATCGCACGCCGCGTGACCGCTCTCGCTGCGATGATTTTCGTCGTAGCGAGCGTCTCAGGCTGTAGCAAACTCAAGGCTCGCGATCTTTTGAACAAAGGTGTCGCCGCCTTCAAAAACGGCCAGTCCGACGCTGCGATTGAAGACTTCAAGGAAGCAAAGGAAGCCGATCCTGAGCTCCTCAACGCGCGCCTCTATCTCGCGACCGCATACGCCAGCCTCTACATTCCCGGCGCTCCGTCTCCCGAAAATATGGCTCGCGGCAATCAGGCCGTTGCCGAATTTAAGGAAGTCCTCGACAAGGACCCCAACAATCTCTCCGCCATCGACGGCATCGGTTCGATCCTCTTCCAGATGGGTGGCCAGCCTTTCGACGTTAAGAAATTCGAAGAGTCAAAGACCTATCACCAGCGCCACATCCAATTGAAACCGGAAGATCCCGAACCCTACTATTGGATCGGGGTCATTGACTGGACCCTCGCGTTTCGCGCCAATGGCGAAATGCGCCTTGCATACAACAAGGACAACATCAAGAAGCAGGTTAAGGATACCGATCCGCTCCCGGCGGCCGTTCGAACCGAGTACGCTTCGAAGTATGGGCAGCTGGTCGATGAAGGCATCGCTGATCTCCAAAAGGCCATTCAACTCCGTCCCGATTACGACGATGCGATGGCCTATCTCAACCTTCTCTATCGCCGTAAGGCCGACCTCGTCGAAACTCCCGACGAGCGAGCCAGCTTCCTCAAGCAGGCCGACGACCTCGTAGACAAGGTAAAGGAAATCAAACAGAAGCGTGCCGATCAGCCGACCCAGCCGTCCTAATCGCGCATAGCTTGGGCTAGCCGCCCACTCCTATTCAGCCGTTCCAAAGGGCGCTCCGCCAAGCGCCCTTTTTTCTTGCAGATCCAGTCAGTCGGTCGCGTCGCGAGTGTGCGTAAGCCATGTAGGGGCGCAGCACGCTGCGCCCCATGTCCGCAAGATGTGATCAACGCCGCCCTGTAGCCGCGGTCGTCTC
>JAFAZL010000704.1 GCA_019239815.1 Acidobacteriota bacterium | reverse complement strand
CGAGACAACACGCTGCCGCTCGAAATCTGGGGCCGCCTCCGCCGCGGTATCACGCCAGAAATCAATGCGATCTCGACACTCATCTTTGCTGTGTCGGTCGCGCTTATCGTGATCTGGTATCGCATTCGCACCCGCAGCCTGGGCGCTGAACCGCAAGACCTTCTCGAGCAACACGCAACGCAGGAGCAAGCCGCATGACATCGCCAAATTCGCGACGCGACTTCATCAAATTTGTGGTTGCAGGTTCTGTCGCCGCTGGGTGTCCAATCGACCATTCGCTCATCGCCGCTCGTCCTGACGAAACCGGCAAAGCCGCCCCCAGCCCAACACCTCAAGTCGACGGCGAACATTTCGAAATCTGCCACGAAGTTCGCGACGGCCACGCATTCGACTTCCCTCCCGTCAGCCGGAAAGTCGAAGTCGTCATCATCGGCGCAGGTTCCGCCGGACTCTCTGCCACCTATTTCCTGCGCGGCAAAGACTTTTTGCTCCTCGAAAAAGAAGATCACTTCGGCGGTAACGCCTACCAAGAAGAATTCGACGGCCAACCGTTCGCTACCGGCTCGGCCTACGCATTTCGCGGCGACGAAGGCGACCAGCTCTCCGCCGAAATCGGCCTCAAGCTCCTGCCCGTCGACAATCCCGATCCGACCATCGTCAACAAAACGTTTGTCGCCGATACGTGGATCAAAGGCATCGACGAACTGCCTTACCCGAAAGAAGTCCGCGCCAGCTTTCGCAAATTCCGCGACGATATGCGCAAGATCGATGCGACCAAGCGCATGAAAGAGCTCGACGCGCTGCCCTTCACAGAATTCACCGCCGGCTACGCAAGAGAAGTTCAGGAATGGTGGGACGGTTACGGCCCTTCAAACTGGGGCGCGACCTGTCAGGACACTTCCGCTTACGTCGGCATCGAAGCCGCGCGCGGTCTTGCCACAGGCGAAGATAGTAAGCGCGTCATCCTTCCCGGCGGTCTCGGATGCATCACGCACAAACTCGTAGAAGTCCTCAAGCCCAAATTCGCCGAGCGCATGCTCGGCAACGCAACGGTCGTTGCTGTCGTCTCCGAAAAAGACGAAGTCAAAGTCACCTACATTCACGAAGCCAAGCCAATCACCGTCAGCGCCAAAGCCGTAATCATGTGCACGCCCAAGCACATCACCTCGCGCCTCGTGCGCGGCCTGTCCGACGCTCAACTCGCTGCGATGCGCCGCACGCGCTTCGCACCGTATCCCGTCGTCAACGTCATCTTCGACAAGCCCGTCTACAATCGCGGCTACGATAACTGGTGCCCCGGCAACACTTTCACCGATTTCATCGTCGCCGACTGGACCGTTCGCAATCAGCCCGGCTACAAACAGAAAAACAACATCCTTTCGTTCTACACGCCGCTGCGGGAATTCCAGCGTTCTACGCTCCTCGATGAAAACGCCTGCAAAACGCTCGCCGCCCGCGTGCTGGCCGATTTCCAGAAACTGATGCCCGAATTCAACGTCGATCCGATCGAAGTCCGCATCTATCGCCGCGGCCATCCGATGTTCATGTCAGTACCCGGCCAATACACAGTCAATCGCATCGCCGCCGCGCAGCCGCTCGATCGCGTCTACTTCGGCAACGCCGATTCCGGCGGCCCCGAATCGCTCACCAGCGAAGCCATCCGCCTCTCAAGAGTTGGCGCCGAATGGCTCGATCTCGTCCTCTCAGGAAAACCCGGCGCGAAAGCCCTCGTCCAAAAAGCTCTGGAACCGAACGCCGAAGCGTGAAATAACTCTTTGAACAAAATTTGGCACCGACAGTTCTGCTCGAGGAGATTCGCCATCCGCGCCCTTCGTGTTTCAGTCCCACTCATTGCGCTTTTTGTTTTTCTGATCTGCCCTGAGCATTACAACGCACAGACTCCGACCTCGAACTCCTCCATCCTCATCATCCACGCCCGAGTCGCCGACGGCACCGGCGCACCTCTCCGCAAACTCAGCGTCCGCGTCTCCGGCGACCGCATCACCGCCATCGCCCCCGATCTCAAACCTCAGCCCAACGAAAAAATCATCGACGCCAAGGGGCTAGTCCTCGCACCCGGTTTCATCGACATCCACAATCACTCCACCGACGGCCTCGAATCCGATCCGCTCGCCGAATCGCAAATCGCCCAAGGCATCACGACGATCGTTCTCGGCGCCGACGGCGATTCGCCATGGCCCATCGCGCCGTATCTCGCGGCACGGCGCGCAAATCCGCCATCACTGAATATCGCCATGATGGCCGGCCACGCCACCATCCGCGAACAAATCATGGGCAAAGATTTCCGCCGCGTCGCAACACCTGACGAAATCGCCAAAATGACGCAGCTCGCCGAGCAAGCCATGAACGAAGGCGCCATCGGCCTCTCCTCCGGCCTCGAATACGACGTCGCCAGCTACAGCTCCACCGACGAAGTCGTCGCCGAAGCGAAAGTCGCCGCCGCTCACGGCGGCTTCTACATGACCCACATTCGCGACGAAGGCGACAAAGCTTTCTCCGCGCTCGACGAAGAAATCGCCATCGGCGAACGCGCCCACATCCCCATCGAGCATTCCCACATCAAGGTCAGCACCGTCAGCGTCTGGAACAAAGCGCCCGAATACATCCGCGTCATCGAAGCCGCGCGCAAGCGCGGTAGCGACTTCCTCGCCGACTGCTATCCCTACGAGGCGTGGCACTCCAACATCAAAGTCATGATGCCCGACAAGCAGTACGAGAATCCCGCCAGCGTCGAAAAAGCTCTACGCGACAACGGCGGCGCTCAAAACATCACCATCACCGAATTCAAACCCAATCACTCCTACGAGAATCACAATATCGCCGAGCTTGCCACCACCAATCACGTAACGCCCGTCGAGATGTACATCCGCATCATTCGCGAAGGCGACGCCGCTAGTACCGAAGCGCTCGTCGTCGTCAAATCCATGATCGAACCCGACATAAAGGCCTTCTATCAACAGCCGTGGGTCATGGTCGCCAGCGATGGCGGCATCGCTGCCGAGCACCCTCGCGGTGCCGGCACATTCCCCCGCGTTCTCGGCGTCTACGTACGCGAAAAACACTGGCTCACGCTACCCGAAGCCATCCGCAAAATGACCTCGCTTCCGGCTCAACGTATCGGTTGGAAAGACCGCGGCATCATCCGCGAAGGCGCCTTCGCCGACCTCACCCTCTTCAATCCCAAAACGGTACTCGACCGCTCCACCTTCGCCAAACCTCTTGAACTCCCCACCGGCATCGAGAAAGTGTTCGTAAACGGTCAGCTCGTCTGGGATTCAACCAAACCCACAGGCGCTCGTCCCGGCAAGGTACTAGGACTCACCCATAATCCTTAAGCACGCGCCGCGAACTCTCTTCAGTTCACACTCGCATCCCTCTCGCGTTGCGCGATAATGGCCTTCCCCATTCCACCCCGATCGCGCGACTTTTGCGGTCTGCGCGGTGAGCGCAGCCATAATCGGAGGATTTGTGCCTGCACCCGGCAGTTTGGACGAGTTCCAGAAGACCCGCGCCGATCTGAACGAGGAGATCCTCGGCTGCGGCCATTTGGGGATCAAGCGCTTCTTCGCCCTCGACCATCAGGCGTATGAGCCCGGTCCTCTCGGTACCAAGACGAAGGAGCTATTGGGCCTAGTTGCGTCTACGGTGCTACGCTGCGATGACTGCATCACCTACCACCTCGTCCGCGCCGCTGAAGAAGGCTGGAGCCGAGAGGAAGTGGTCGACGCATTGAACGTAGCCCTCGTCGTCGGCGGTTCGATCACCATTCCGCACGTCCGCCGCGCGTTCGCCCGAATGCGCGAAATTCCAGCTCTCGCGCCGTAGTACTCGACTGATAGCGTGAAGTCTTGGGGCGAGATTTGTCGGAACCTGTAGCCGTTTTATGAATCTATAGCTGCAACGAGAGAGAGAGTCAGAAACAGATGGATAGCACGGCTAACCCCGCAGCATCTCAAACCGCGAACGCCTTGGCACGCTTGCAAAAGATGTTCATCGGCGCGTTGTTCGCTGGAGTTTTGCTCGTCCCCAAGATTCTCAATCTGCGACGCGACGAGCGTTCCTGGACCGCGTTTCGCGTTCTGCTCGGATTCGCCGGCGCCGGCCTGGTAATTTTGCCCCTGGCATTCTGGAATTCGTGGCTGGCCGGGATCGCTGGTCTTGCGATGTTTTTGACGGCCGCGTTGCTGCCACCCGCACTCGTAACAGCTACGGTGGACGACAAAGCGCGCGAACTCGGTGCATTGATCGTCGTTAACGGTGGAAAAACGCGAATGGCCAACGGCGTCGCCGTCCCAGTGCGCCTGCTCGTCGGGGCCGAAAATATCTGGGCTGTCGATTCCCACCTGCAAACGCGGCTGACCATTCCCGTCGCGGAAGTCTCGTCGGTCTACTCGGAAGAAACCGAAAGCGGCTGGGTCGTTCGCCTGCGCCGCCCCGACAATGTGGAAGAATTCGCATATCGCGGTGTTTTCGCCGAACATTTCGCCAAAGTCGCTGAAAATTCCGTTCGCGCCGTGATGCGTCCCAGTCTTCCGGTCCAACCAAAAACCCGCGCAGCCCGCGCATAACTTTTCATTTATTTCTTGGAAACTTTCGGCGATTAAACCCGTCCCGCCGTCATTGTCTGTGCGACAATAAGTCTATGGCCAGAGGTTGGGAAAGTAAGGACGTGGAAGCTCAAGTGTCTGCCGCCGAACCCAGGAAAGCACCCGCCGACAAGAACGAAAAATCTCCCGAACAACGTTTGCGCGAACAGACCGTAAAAGACCTGCAACTCTCGCGCACTCGCATCAGCAACGATCTCGCCAACGCGACGAACCCAAACCACAAGAAGTCTCTCGAAGCCGCCCTCGATCACCTGAACAAAAAAATCGCCGAAAATAGCTGAACGCTTTACCCTTTTCTCATAAACAAAGAAGTGAGACAGTTCCGTCATTGGTTTTTCACGGCGGAGGAAATTTTCTTGTCCACTCAACTCGAGCCAGCTTTTCACCAACTGTTGCAGCGCCGCTTGATCGCGACCCTCGGGACCACGAATCCCGACAGTTCCATGCACCTAACTGCGGTTTGGTTCCTCTTCGAAAACGATTCTCTATTTGTCGCCACATCTCCCAAGACCAAAAAGGCCCGCAACATCCTTGCGCGGCCCAAGGTCTCGGTCATGATCGACATGCGAAATCCGGGTTGCGAGCGCGGGGCATCCGCTTCAGGACGAGCCGAATTGATCTCGGGCGATCGATCAAAGGACCTGAACCGCCGGATTCACAGTCGTTACCTCAGCCCGGCCGCGATGGCAGATCCGCAGATCGAGCCGGTGTTCGCTTCGTTCGACGACGTGACGATTCGCTTCATTCCGGACTCATGGTTCACGTGGGATATGGCGACGCTCGACGCTCAGGCTTTCGGCGGACGTTTAGGCGGCACGCCAGGCTACTTATTGCCTTTGGATTGACAGCAAAAATCGACGACGGGACCAATCGGGAACTCTACGAAATAAAATCCCCCGCCAGTCCCCAGAAATCATTCACATAGTAGTGCGACAAAACATTCCCGAACAAATAGCAGATCCCCTCGCACGGCGGAATGTCACCATATCGTTTTTTCCCGCGCGCAAAGATCTTCGCCAGCGATCCATCGTGCAGGAGATTCCCCGCCACCTTGCGCAGCGGTTCGCACGGATAGAACACATCGCCGTTCGGATATACGCGCGGAAACATCGTCGGAAAGCATTCAAAGTTCCGAAACCTCAGCAGCGTATCAATCGTCCGCGGCGTTCCGTTGATCGGCTGCTTGTTCTCGCGCCGTCGCGCAATGATCGTGTCCACCAGCGCCTGATACTTCGGATTCCGCAGCAGAGCCAGGTTCGGCATCTTCTCCATCTGCGCCGACTGCGCCGCAAAGACAAATCCTTGCTCTCCGCACCAATCCAGCAGCCGCTCGACCTCCGCGATGTTCCATTCTTCGATCACCGTGCTGATCGTGATCTTGCGCGGATTCCCAAAGCGCTCTTTCGCGAACTGCAGATTCTCCATCACCTTCGGCAAAGCCGCCGGCTTCGACAGCGGATTCGTCGGATCGGCCTGCAGCGCATCGAGACTCACCACCAATCCCGTTACCGCATCCAATATCTTCGGCTTGCGATCCAGCAGCGTTCCATTCGTAATCAGCAGCACCGACCGAAATTTGTTCTTGAATCGCGCGGCCTCGACGATCGCTTCAATGTCAGCTCGCAGGGTCGGTTCGCCGCCGGTAATCACGATTGAGTCCGTCTCTTGCCGAATCTTCGCCAAGACTTTCAGCGTCCCCGCTGTCGGCAACTCCTGGCTGAAAACATCCGGTTCCTTCTGTGTGCAGTAGCTGCAAGCAAGATTGCACTTGTGCGTCACGTAAAACGTCACAGCATACGGCGCCACGACTTTCGTGTGCAGCACGTGCCTTCGCCAACCATTCCGAAAATAAAGCTGGAAGTTTTTCGCCACAAACGGTGCCTGCTTCACCAATCCGCGGATGAGTTCAATCCGTGTAGGACCACGTCGGCGCCCAGTCCCGTTCGACGCAGCCGCCCCATTTTGAGTTACGCCCGGAGTTGGACTCGCAGCCCGTGGATCCAGCGCGCCAACCGGCACAAAATTTGCCTTCGTTTCGCTCATCTCAACAAGTCACAACAACTAAGATCTCGCAAATGGGTGCGACGATGCTACTCCCAGCCCTCGCGCGACACTAGACCTAGACACTGAACCATCATGCAAAGCACTCGCGAAATAAAAAAGGCGCGCCCTAGCCGCGCGCCCCGCACAAAGTCGACTCCTGTCTCGGCGCAAACTCTGCGCCATTGCGTTAGATCTTTCTTCCTCTTCCCTTCGACCGTCAACTGTCGATTGTCAACTCTCTTTAATCCGTAAACACCACCCCCACCGAACTAACCCCCTTCTCCTTCCCCTCATCAATTCTCACGACGTATCCACGCAACCGCATCGCTCCCTGCAGTCCGTTCGGCCCTGGCGTCTCCATGATCACCTGCAACTCCGACTGCAATCGTGGACTATGCTTCAGCGTAATCATCGCTCCCTGCAGCGACAAATCACTCACCAGCGTCTCTTCATCAAACGCCCGCCCGCCTTCCGTCACTCCCGAAACTCGCGCGCGAAATTGCGCTTCTCGTCGTAGCGCCGTCCGCGTCCCCGGCATGTGCGCATCCACTCGTCCATCTGCCGCGCCCAGCGTAATCACCATTCCTTCGCTCGCCGCGAACACCGAATCAAAGTCTTCGCGCGCCTGTCGCAAAATTAAATCCACCATCCGATCCGTCGAATCCGGATCGTGATGAAACAGCACCAGCGTCTTCGCCTCCGCCTCGCGCGCCGTCTTCACGCCTTCTTGC
>JAFAZL010000697.1 GCA_019239815.1 Acidobacteriota bacterium | reverse complement strand
GCGGTGCTGCGCCCGTACACAGAAGCGTTCCACCAGTTAGCCCAGTGACTAGCGGGAGAAGATGGCGCCGTGGGGCCAGGCGCTACCCTTCCAGTTGTGGGGCCAAGCGCGGTCTTCGAAGGTGAAGCCGGGTTTTCCATCGGTGTCGTGGAAGGTGTCGTCGATTTTTAGGGCGCCGGTTTTTGTGTCGAGCGTCAGCAGATAGAGGCGGGAGTTTCCTTCGCGGCCGGGGGTGATGACGATGCGATTGGTGATGGGGTCCCAGGCGCTCCAGTGTGGGAAATAATTATTGCCGAAATCGACGCGGGAGACTTCGACGGGCTTCGCGCCGTTGGAAATGTCGAGAACGATGGCAAGGTGAGCGTTGAAGGCGGTCTGGATTAAGTAGTGGCCGACGATGGTGGGCACCCCGCACCAGTCGCCGGGGAAGGTGTAAACGAGTTGCGAGGTTGGGAGGTCGGAGGTGAGGTTGGTGATGCGTTCGAGGCCGCAGGCGAGGGTTTGCACGTAGACGGAATTGTCGGGACCGAGGCGCGGTTCCTCGGGGCTGACCTGAGCATAGCGATTTTCGCCGACGGCGAGATAGTTGGTGCTGAGAAGTTTCAACTCGGAAAGACGCCAGACTTGATAGGTGACGCCGCGGAAGGAGCCTTCTTCCTGCATCGAAGAATTGGTGGAGACGACACGATCGAGGTCGGGGAGCGGGACGAGACTATAAGGCGTGAGCCACGCGTCGCGAAAAGCAGGGTCGGCGTTGCTGGCGGAGCGAATGAGTTTGCCGGTGTCGTCGATTTCGACGAGGCCGCCGGTTGGGCTGACGGAATCCATGGTCGCGTGCGAATACTGAAAAGTTACGAGGACGTGGCCGTTGGGAAGGCGTAGATAGGAATGCGGGTGCATGAAACCGGCCATGTCGGTGAATGAAGCAGCGACGGAGGGATGTAGAGGATCGTTGAGATTGAAGATGAAGGTGCGGCCGGCGTCGTGATCGTTGGCGAAGAGCATGCGGCTTTCGGGCATGGTGTATTCGGTGTGATGGACGCGGAGAGTTGTTTGATCGGTGGCGAGCGTGGTGAGGAGATGGCCGTAACTCGGTGAGGAGGGATCGGCGTCGATGACGGCGAGAAAGTCTTTGCCTTGCAGGGCGCGGTCACCGGCCCATGCGAAAAGATAGTGGCCCGCTTGCGACCTTGATTTTGGAGAAAGCGTAACGAGGCAAACGACGATTGCCGCGATTGAGAAGAAACGGAGCATGTGACCCTCGTGAGTGATGTTCCCGGATTGCGGGAAGCATAACAGGTTCGGACGAGATGGCTAGTGTTTGAAGTGAGCTGGCTAGATGCGCATGAGCTGGTTCAGCTCTGAAGTTGAGACGGAATGATCCAGAAAAGTAAATTGGCCTGAGTTGCGGACCTGGCGCGCTGCGTTGAGGAAGGCGGTCATGGCGGCGCGATAGAGTGAGGTTGCCAGGCTGATGCGCTTGACGCCGGCAGCGGCGAGTTCATCCACTGAAAATGATTTGCCTTTGACGCCGACCATGAAATTGAACGGTTTCGATAGGGCGCTGCAGACTTCGCGCACCGCTTCGAGATCGGGAAGACCGGGGGCAAACAACACGTCTGCTCCGACTTTTTCGAACGCTTTCAGCCGGGCTATGGTGTCGTCCAGATTTGGATTCGCATACGCGAAGTTGTGCGCACGAGCGGTCAGCACGAACGGGAAACGGAGTGCACGGGCGGCTTCTGAAGCGGCGGCAATGCGTTCGACGGCAAGGTTCAGATCATAAAGTGGTTGATCAGGGTTGCCGGTCGAGTCCTCGATGGTGCAACCAACGAGGCCCGCATCGGCAGCTCGGCGGATCGTCTCCGCGACAACTTCGGGTGAATCGCCAAATCCTTTTCCCAGATCTGCAGAGACAGGGAGATCGGTGGCGTCAACAATTGCGCGCGCGAGAGCGAGGGTTTCGTCGCGTGTCAGCTGGTGATCTTTTCGACCGATCGCACATGCAGACGCCGCGCTAGAAGTCGCAAGCGCCTGGAATCCGAGACCCGCGAGAATCCGGGCTGAGGCTACGTCCCACGGATTTGGAATCACGAAAGTGCCGGGAGCGTCGTGAAGGGCGCGGAAGCGTTTTGCTTTTTCGCTGTGGGAGACAGTCATGCGAGTCCTTCCTTGGAATGTTTGCACAATTGTATGGCTGGAAGTCGAGATGAAGGTCAACAGCTGAGAAGAAACTGGTCATTAATTTGTGTGCTGGGGGAAGTGGCGAGGGTTTTGGGGTGGGCCTATACTCCAGCTTGATGGAGGAGGGACGGTAATGACGCGTGCGAAAGTTGAATTCGTGAGCGAGGCGGAGGAACTAAAAGCGGCGCCGAGGCGCCGCACTCCACATGGGTTGTTGCCGGCGGATCGATATTGCGTCAGGGATTATTTGGTGCGCGCGGGATTGTTGGTTGTCATAGGTTGGGCGGCGGTGGGAGTGGCGGGAACACAGGCG
>JAFAZL010000621.1 GCA_019239815.1 Acidobacteriota bacterium | reverse complement strand
GACACATCGTCCAAATCGTTCTCCGTGCGAGGCATCACGTGACCACCATTCCCATCGTGTCCAACGCCTCCGCCAGCGACGCCTACACCCAGCTTTCACTCTCTCCCACTCGTCCCGAAGAGCGCATCTCCGCCCTCGACTCCATCCGCGGTTTCGCTCTCCTCGGCATCCTCCTCATGAACATCGGCGCATTCGCCTTGCCCTTTGCCGCCTACCAAAGCCCTCTCCCCGCCGGCGGCTCCACAGGCAAAAATCTCGTCGCCTGGACCGTCATCTACATCCTCGCCGACGGCAAGATGCGCGCCATCTTCTCGCTCGCTTTCGGCGCCAGCGTCTACCTCCTCGTCGACCGCCTTATCCGCAAAGGCGCCGCAGCAGATGCCGCCGACATTCACTACCGCCGCATGCTCTGGCTCCTCCTCTTCGGCGTGATTCACGCCTACCTCATCTGGTACGGCGACATTCTTTACCCGTACGCCATGTGTGGCCTTATTTTGTATCCCCTTCGCAAACTGTCTCCGCGCATCCTAATCGGCGCTGCGGCCTTGATGCTTGTTGTCATGACCGCTGGTGGCATCTACCAATACTTCCACGTCCTCAAACTCCAGCGCGACTCCATTCAGATCGCCGCCGACGAAAAAGCTGGAAAGAAACTGACGCCACAGCAGGAAGACTCGAAAAAAGATTTCGCGGAAATCATGAAGGATTACAAACCGTCAGCGGACGACATCAAGCAGGAAGTCGACGCCTATCGTGGCGGATATTTCAAGATCGTCGCCTTACGCGCCGGCACGACGCATCATTTCCAGTCGACGCCTCTCTATGAACAACTCGACATCTTGATGATGATGCTCGTCGGAATGGCCTTGATGAAGCTCGGCGTCCTCACCGGCAATTGGTCTACAAAATTTTATGTCTGGATGGCGGTGTTCGGTTTCGGCATCGGCCTCACGTCCGACATCGTCATTTCCTGGTGGATCATCCGCAACGATTTCAGCCTCGGCCCCTGGTACTTCTCCGGCGCCGAATATGAACTCGGCCGCTTCACCGCATTCGGCTACATCGCCGTGATCATTCTGCTCGTCAAATCCGGCGCTCTTCGCCCCGTCACTGAAAGGCTCGGCTACGTCGGCCGCATGGCATTTTCGAACTACATCCTCACGTCGCTCATCTGCACCACGCTCTTCGGAGGCTACGGCTTCAATCTCTTCGACAAACTCCAGCGCTACCAGCTCTACTACGTCGTCGCCGCCGTCTGGCTCCTCATCCTCGTCATCAGCCCCATCTGGCTCCGCCACTTCCGCTTCGGCCCCCTCGAATGGCTCTGGCGCTCCCTCACCTACTGGAAGAAACAACCCTTCCGCATCGCGGCCGAAGCCCCAGCCCCGACCGCTGCGCCAACCGCCGCCCCCGCTACGTAGCCACCCGGCGCTCTCCACTGCAGGGGTGGGTTAGCCCCGCCCTCTGTCTGTCTTCGTCTTTCTCGCGATGCCTGCCCTGAGCCCCAACGGGTACCTGGGTCGCGGCTTCAGCCACGACATAAACGTCCTGCCAGTCAGCGGCTGCCTAATGTGTTCAGCCTTCAACGTAAGGAACTGTTGTTAAAATGAGTTAACGAGGTTTCGACATGCCAATAACAGAGTCGGTCAAAGAAACGGAACCCGCGCCACACTTGTCTTCGGATTCACATAACTCCAACTCCACCGACACTCTGTTTTGTGAAGTTCAACTACTAACGAGTGGTCGAAGCTTCTGTGGTCGGCCGAGGTTCGGCAAAGAAGCCGTGTGCTATTGGCATTTCGAGAGTGGCGAGAAGTATGCCGCGGAAGCAGTTGAAGCGTACTTCGGTCCGGGAATCACGCTTAGGCGAGCAATAGAGAAAGAGATCGAAGGTGGTGGCTCTCTCGAGAAGGCGTATTTGGTCAAAGCGCCACTTGGAGGAACTATGGTCACTCCGGGTTGCACACTTCGATCAGGAAATTTTTTCAGGGCTAACCTAGAAAAAGCCCACCTGAGCTACTCCGATCTCCAAAACACAAACTTTGCCTGTGCGAACTTAGAGGAAGCTTACCTAAGTGATTGCGATTTGCGCGGAGCAAAGTTCCTAGCAGCAAGACTATTCAACACGAAATTTCGTAGCAACAACTTTGATGGCGTCACCGGACTTACTAAAGAGAGTTTCAAAGGCACACGTTGGGGCTGGTATCCGGTTTATCGAATGCTTGAAGAACATCCTCAGCAATCGGTTGATGTCTATAGAACGCTGTCGTTGTATTTTTCGCAGAAGGGGTTATTGGCCGACGCCAGTTGGGCCGCCTACCGGTCATGTGTGATGAGGCACCGCCTTCTTCGACAACGCCTCAATCCGTCAACCATATGGGCTCAAGAGTACGTGAAGGCTGCACTGACGGAGCCATCAGCTGCTGCGTTGTTCCTTCAGGCCACGCTGGGCGTAGCTCGTGGACAATGGTCACTGCGACTAATTTTGATGAGGATCGTAACCGTGCTCGAATGGCTAAGATCGTTGGTCTTGAGAACGGTAATCGGATACGGCGAGAAGCCTGCTAGAGTCATGTGGCTCGGCGGCCTAGGCATTCTTGGATATGCGCTGATTTATCAGCAAACCGGCGCTATCCATGATCGTTCCTTTATCTCCTGCCTCTACTTCAGCGCTGTCACATTTACGACGATCGGGTACGGCGACTTGGCGCCTCACGGCGTCTTCAGACTCGTGGCTGCGTCCGAGGGTCTCTTTGGCATTCTCTTGTGCGGACTTTTTCTATTCTGTTTGGGCAGGAAGTCTGTTGGGAGGGCTTAGGTTCGACTGGCTGTCGACGGGCGCTCTCCCACTGTGGAAATCCCCGCTAATAATCAACATTCCCGCACCTCACCCCCCAAAATCCCGCATTTTTCCTCGCTTTTTC
>JAFAZL010000616.1 GCA_019239815.1 Acidobacteriota bacterium | reverse complement strand
GCGGAGGTGCCGGAGTGGGCCTGCACGTTGGCGTGTTCGGCGCCGAAGAGTTCCTTCGCGTGATCGATGGCGAGCTGCTCGACTTTGTCGGCGACTTCGCAGCCGCCGTAGTAGCGCTTGCCGGGATAGCCTTCGGCGTACTTGTTGGTGAAGACCGAGCCCATGGCTTCGAGCACGGCTTCGGAGACGAGATTCTCGCTGGGGATGAGTTCGAGGCCGGTGGCTTCGCGGTTAGCTTCGTCGCGAAGGAGGTCGGCGATGGTTGGATCGACGGTGTCGAGCGGGCGCTGCATGCGGTTGTTGGCTTCGGTCGTGGTCATGGACGTCCTTGGATTGAAGTGAGCAGACATCTTACATCGGGGAGAGGGAATGGGCGAGGAGCGGGGTGGTAGCGACATGGTTCGTGATCCGTGGCCGGTGTCCCGTGCGGGTTAGGAGACGAGTTCCGAAATGGGACGGAGAGGGGTATACCCCCTATGTTTTTTGAAGAGTGGGGAAGCGGCTTGGAATCAGAGGGTTGCGGATATACGGAAAACAGGAGTGTGCAGGCGACTGAAAAGAACGGGTTTACGCGGGGGCGTGAATGCTGTTTGTGGGGGTGCTGTTCGAAGAGGGAGGGTGAGTCCACGGACGAGTATAACGTGTGAGGGAGTACTTGTCAATAACGAATTATTGCATGGTAATTCGAATGAGCGGACAAGTGATTCGAACGACTGAAGTAGGTGTTCGAATTTGATAGGGTGAATGTCTTGTCTGTCGCCCGGGTTTCCCGGGTTTAAAAACCGCGGAAACACCGCGTCTTTTTGTCCATGTTACTTCTCGAAGAGTTCTTTGGCGAGGGAGACCGCTGTCATTGCATTCGGCCACCCAGCGTAGAAAGCGAGGTGTGTGATCACTTCGACTAATTCTTCCTTCCGTACTCCGCTCTCGACGGCTCTGCCGAGATGGAACCGTAGCTGGTCGGGGCGATTCAATGCGATCAATGTAGTGACAGTTATCAGACTTCGGTCACGTTTAGACAATTCCGATCGCTCCCACACATCATCGAACAAAACTCGATCGGTAAGTTCGACCAACTTCGGTGAAAAGTCGCCGATGAATTTCTTAGCTGCATCTGTTGGCATGAGCGCTCCTTGCGGCCTACCTTTCTATGTGAAGTTTCGCCGGGTGTTCGAAAATCGCTGGGCATTCAGGGAGCAATAGTCATTCCGCCGTCCACAGTCAGATCGTGACCTACGACGTAACTTGCTCCTGGACTGCAAAGCCACAACACTACCGACGCAATTTCGTCTGGCCGGCCCGCACGCCGTATAGGAACGCTTTTCGCAATGTTGTCGTAGGCCTGCTGGTCTCCGCTGACAACATCGCGGGCAATCTGTGTATCGATCAGGCCGGGATTGACCGCATTCACGCGAATCCCGTTCTTGACGTATTCGAGCGCGGCTGTCCGCGTCAACCCAACAACACCATGCTTCGATGCGATATACGAACCGATACCAGGATTGCCGGTCAGCGCGCCGACCGATGCGTTGTTCACGATCGCCCCGCTGCCTTGCCGCACCATCTGCCGGAGTTCGTGCTTCATGCAACTCCATACTCCGCGTAGGTTGATACCGATCACGCGATCCCATTCTTCGCGCGTACTGTCGGCTGTCGGTGAAATGTGGGCCATCACGCCTGCGTTGTTGAATGCGGCATCGAGGCTGCCGAACTGTGAAACGGTTCGGTCCACCATCGCTGCTATTTGAGCATCGTCGCTTACGTCGCACTTGATGGCGATTGCCTTGTGACCAGCCTCGGACAATTTCTTCGCTTCCGCATTCACTCGGTCTTCGACGTAGTCGGCAAGTACAACGGATGCGCCTGCTTCGGCGAACGCCCGCGCGGCAGCTAGTCCCATGCCCGCGGCGGCGCCGGTAACTAACGCCACTTTGCCCGTGAAATCCAATGGATTTGTCATTTCGAATCCTTTCTAAATCTTGATCATTTCGAACGTGGAGTCGTTGATCCACTACGGATGCAGGAGCGCCTTGATGGCTCTGCGTTCATCCATCGCGGCGTATCCTTGAGCAACCTGCTCTAAGGGAAGTTCGAGATCGAAAACTTTTCCTGGCTGGATTTCCTCTTTCTCGATCAACTCGAGCAGAGTCGAAAGATAACGACGAACGGGTGCGGGACCTCCGTGCAAATGCACGTGGGAGAAGAATAGTTGTTGCCCGTCAAGTTCAACCGCGTGCGGCACGCCCACGTACGAAACGAATCCGCCTGGTCGGGTGGACTGAATCGCCTGCTGCATCGCTTCTGGCGTCCCGACGCACTCGAGCGTTGAGTCCGCGCCAACGCCCTTCGTCAATTCCTTGATTCGCGCGATGCCGGCGTCGCCGCGCTCGGTAACGATGTCCGTCGCGCCAAACTCACGCGCCAGCTTCTGCCGCGCTTCATGGCGGCTCATCACGATGATGCGATCCGCGCCCATCTGCTTCGCCGAAAGAACGCCAAGAAGCCCTACCGCGCCATCGCCCACAACG
>JAFAZL010000430.1 GCA_019239815.1 Acidobacteriota bacterium | reverse complement strand
GCGGGGACGCTGGGCACGATCACTTTATCCTTGTGGCTGCCTTCGGTCCAATTACCGTCGCTGTCTCTGCCGGAGTAGTAGCTCACTTCGCGGCCGAAATCCCATGCGCGACCTGTGTCCTGATCGATGAGCGCGTAGTTGAGATAGATCCAGCTGTTGGAAACGTCGGCTTCGGTGGCGATTTCAACGTTGGACTCGCGGCCCTTCAACTCGAAGACGTCAGTGACGAACGACGCTTCGCCTTTGGGGGCGCCGGGCGCCAAGTGATAGGAGTTGCTGAAGACTTGCTTATCGCTCGAGAAAAGATCGGACATGATCAGCAAACCCAAGAGGCATACGCACAGCAGCAAGAAAAACCCCCAAACCTGTTTGAGGTTGATGGTGTTGGGAGACGGCTGATTTTCGAAAACGCCGATCGGTTCGGGCGGCTGGCCCTGGAGTTTGAACGCCTGCCAGATTTCTTTACCGTAAATGTATTCGCCGATCGACCAGGTGACTTCGCCGGACTGCTTGTCTTTTTCGTAGGAGAGAAGGCGTGGCGGCTTTACGTAGTCCGTGACGATGACGGGATCGCCGACGCGAACCTGCCACGGAAATTCGCCGAGGACGTAGCTCGTCGTCGCTTCCGCGGTCTGGAAGTGTCGATAGTATTCGCCGAGATAATTCGCGCGACTCACAAGACGACTCTCGACGGTAGGTTCTGACTTGCATACCGAGATGTCGTTCCAGTGGCCCTGATACTCGCTGAGGTAGCGGAAGCCTTTGTAAGGATTGAAGAGAAGGTATTCGTGCCAGTCGTAGCGCTCGCCGTCGGCGAAAATGCTGCGACGTTGAAAGCCGATCATTTCGTAGTCGGTGCCGCGCAATTTTCCACGCGTGCCGAGCGGGATCATCGGTTTCAATTCTCCAGTGGCGGCTTTGAATTGCTGGAGGACCGTGAGTTTAGGATCTTTCGCGTCGAGAATCGAGTGGCAGCTATCGCAAACAACAGTGACCGCTTGTTGAAATGATCGCAGCGTGATCGCGGCGCCGCATTGCGGGCAATTCAGCGCTTTGACTTGCGGCTTGGCGGTCGCGGCCGGCGATGATGCGCCAGGTGGCTGCGGCGGGCGCGGAGGTTGCGGCGGAAATGGCGGCTGACCGGCGCCCATCACCAACCCTCAAATTGACGAAGATTTTTGAGTTTCAAGTCCTCAAACTCGACGAATTCACCAAGATACAGGGTAGGTTGCTCGTCGCTGTAGTCGAGCGTGGCGAATTTACCGGTGTGCGTGCGGCAGTCAGCGAATTTTACGTCGGTCTTGTCCCAATACTGGAACGGGAGTTCGCCCTGAACGCCTTTGTAATGAGCGATGGTGATCGCGGTGACGATGTAAGTTTCACCGTTCCACACGTATTGCTGATCGACTTGAACTTGAGCGGCTGTCGGCAGCGATTGCGGCGCCACTTTCGCGGTGAATGAGACTGCGAATTCATTTTGCGCGTCGGAGAGCCAGCCGTTGCTTCCATCGTTCATCACGATGTGCCACTCGTTCCAGCCGCCCTGTTCGTATTCATAAAGAATGCGGCCGGCGACGACGAATGCCTTATTTTTGTAGACGCCTTCGGTGTTGAGTTGGATCGGCGAACTGTCGGGCGGCAAGTCGGCAACCTGGCCGACTTTTTTTATGTCGACGTCGGTACGAACGAGGATGCTTTGGCAATAGGTGCAGACGGTTTGCACACTGCTCGGCCATTGAAAGACGATCTTCGCGCCGCAATTTGGGCAATTCGCGACGGGCTGCGTCATTGGATGACTCTCGTCGGCGTTGGCATCAGTCGCTCGCCGCCTGTTCGCGCGGTGTTTCGTAGAAACGGACGAGACGGCGAATCGTTACGGTTTGCGATGCGAATCGTTTTTGCAGCGCGGCTTCGAAATTCCATTCGGGCCGCGGGACGCAGCAAAAAAGATTGAGGCAGAGCGAGCCGTGTTCGGGAAATGTGTGGCAGGCGAGATGAGACTCGGCGAGCAGGCACAGGCCGGTGATGCCGCCCGTCCGCGGAAACTGATGCCATTGCGTTTCGCTGACGGGACGCAATTTCATCTCAGCGATAATTTCGTCGAAGAGTGAGCGGAGCGTCTGCGTATTTTGCAGCGCTTCGGGCGAGCAGCCGAAAGCTTCGATGACCCATTCGACGCCGTTCATGGGTTGCACCCTTGCGTCCCCGCGGCCGTGCAACGCGAGTTTGATTGTCGCGATTCGATCACGCTTGAGGCTTGCCGCATTCGGGGCAAAATTTTGCCGGACGCGGAATCTGTTTGCCGCACTCAGAACAGAACTTGGTAGTCGCGCTGCTGGCGCCACCGGTCGCTGGAGGCGGTTGCTGCGGTGGAGCAGGTTGCTGCTGGGCCGCCGCCGCATTTTGCACCGCATTTGCCATCGTCTGGCCAATGGCCATGCCTGCACCAAGGCCCGCGCCAATTCCGACTCCACCACCGCCTTCATTCGCCGCAGCGATCGGAATCGACTGAGCGACCTCGTACTGTGTAAATTTGTTCATGTCGCCGATCATGTTCATGCTGATGCGCTGATCGAGGACTTTTTGCAGCTCTTCGGGCAGCGAAAGATTCTCGACGTTGAAAGTGTCGAGCGACAGACCGTAATCGCTGAAAGCCGGCGAGAGCTGCTCGGTGATTTTTTGTGCGAGAACGCCCTGGTTCGCGGCCATGTCGAGAAATGGCACCTGACTTTGCGCGAATGCATCGGTCATCTTTGCAATGATCGTGTTGCGAAGTTGGCCCTCGAGATCGGCGACGCGGTAGAGGTCACGCGTGCCGCTGATCTTCGTGTAGAACTTTTTCGCATCAACCATGTGATACGAATAAATTCCGAAGCCGCGAAGGCGAATCGCGCCAAATTCCTTGTCGCGAATCGTGATGGGATTCGGTGTGCCCCAGTGCTGATCGGTCTGCGTGCGCGCCGAGAAAAAATAAACATCGGACTTGAACGGTGACTTGAACGCTTTGTCCCAGTTCATGATGTACGTGAGGATGGGCAGCGTTTGCGTATTCAACGTGTAAAGACCGGGGCCGAATGCATCGGCAGCTTTGCCTTCGTTGACGAAGAGCGCGAATTGCGAGTCGCGCACTGTGAGCTTGCCGCCGTTTTGAATTTCGCGATCCTGCATCGGATAGCGGTACGCGAGGATGCCGTCTTCGGGTTCAACCCAATCGATGACGTCGATGAATTGTTTCGAGATGAAATCGCGAAGGCTCATGGAGCTCTCTTTTCTCTAGCCGGGCTCGGTTTTGGGCCGACGAGCTGGCCGATGGACACGAAGAATGTAGGCTGTGAGTTAGTACGTGTCAATGCCCGCCGATATTTCATGCGAATTGCGAAATCGTGAGTGTTGACGCTGCAAAATCGCAATTTGCGTTTGCAATATTGCTGCGATATTACGGGGAATTCCGCGGAAGCGAAGAGGTCAGTCTGAGCTCACGCAGTCTTTTGTTTAGATATTCACTATGAAGCTGGTCGGGATCGGCGAACTGTGCGCATCACAGGAGTACTGGCAGGTTCTATCCAGTTGACTACTTGGATTCCCTATAACTTCTGCTTGATGAGCCCGAACTTTGGGTCTGCTACAATCGTGAATGCAAGACAATGGAAACCCGCACCATGTTGCCCCAGGCCCCTCTCTTTCAATTTCGGCACGGCGATCACGTCTGCGTTTTCTATCGCACGGAAACCGCACTACTCGAAATCCTCACTCCCTACGTCGCTGAAGGCCTTCGCAAAGGTGAGCGCTGCTTTTGCGTGCAGACGAACGAAGTCACGCGCCGTTTGACCGTTGATTTACAGTTCATCGGTGTGAACGTCGACCGCGAAATCGCGAGGGGTTCGCTGGAATTTCACTCCGAAAACGACGTCTATTTCGAGAGTGGCGCTTTCGATGGAGACGCCATGATTCGCCGGCTCATGCGCTCCGTCGAAGAATCCGTCAAGGCCGGGTTCACGGGCTTTCGGAGCGCGGGTGAGCTTACCTGGGCGTCCGACGAAGCGCACTGCAAACAGGTGATCGGTTACGAGAAAATGGTCGAGCAGTGTTACCCGGGGAAACGCGCGGTTGGCTTGTGCCAGTATCGCATGAGCGCCTTTGAGCCGACGGTACTTCAAGCCCTATTGGAAGCCCATCGCATGCATCTCATCGAGCCGGATGCGGCCTCGCGTTTTGCGAGTATTCAGATTGGTCACGGATTGTATGCGACGGAAATCGTCGCCGACAAAATTGCCACGCATCCCAACTACTATTACGTCGTGCAGGATCGCAGGCCCAAGCAAGTGATCGGCTGGGGCATCGCTGACGACTTTGAAAGTGCTAGCACAGAAGCCCAGGAGCTAGTTCGACAACTCACCGTCTGAGCGTCCGACAAATTTAAAGATTCGAGGTTGTGGGTTCTGAGTACAGTTGTGTGCGCCTGTTTGGTGTGGGAACTACTCGCGCGGCGTGCGCGGTTGACGGGCCGAAGGGTGAAATTCGCTGCTCATATAGATCAAGTAGATCAGAATTCCCGCGCCAGCGATGACTGCGGAGCCAACCGGCAATGCGCTTAAGAGTCCGACGAGAGTCATTCCGCCCCCACTAAGTCACTCTGAACACGATTTAGCTTTCCATTGGGTCGGGCCTAGTACGATAGGGTGAGTGCTGTAAGCGCCCTCAGATTTGTCGTAAGAAGCAACAACGAGAGAAGCAGCGCGTCCTCCGGAGTGAGTCTGAAGTTTTTCTCTCTATAGAATTGCCTTCATAGGTGTGTAGCGGCGCTGTCATCTCGGCCGTCTTCTTCCGATGAACAGGTGTCATTCGGGCTCCGAGAGGATCTGAGTAACTCAAAACTCGTTTGGACCGGAAAACCGTTGCGGAGCTTGGACAATCCAAGTTGGAAGTGGCGGCCATGAGTTCGCCGGGTTTTGCCAGAGCGGGAACTAAGCCGCCCGCAAGCAACATTGCCGAGACGAGCGGGTCAGTACTAGCGAATTTTAATGCTTGTACTAGAACCACTAGACGTGTACCATTCGATGTGTCCGGTTTTGAGGACCTCCCCGGCAACCTCAACCGAACTCGGTTCCCGGCAAAAGCGGGAAATGACGAGGGGACGGTGTCTACGCATACTAAGGTGATGCGGGTATTGTGCTTTAGCACACCGGTCTAAGAAAATTGCGTCGCCCCCCAGTACAGAATTCATCACATTTAGTCTAGCGCTGCGCAGAAACGGAAGGTCGAGAAGGCGATTCTAGTAGTGTTCTCCGTAATCGATTGATTGGGCGAGAGTTGCACCTGAAAACGCCCTTCGGTCAGAGAACAATTTTTTGCAATTAAAGGCAATTGAAAATTGCGTTTGCGTGCCGAACCAAGTGTATCTAGGCTCGCAGTAAAAGAATCAGTCGGGAACCCAGCCCGATTACACCGACCAAGAAAAAAGATAAACGGCCATATCTAAGTGGCAATGGCGAAGCCATGCGCAAATTCGAAGCGAGGTCGGGGGAGCCGATGAACGGTGCATTTGACGGGTGGTTCGCCGTATACACCCTCTCCTGTAGAGAGAAGCAAGTTTCGCGCCACATGGAGATCCACTCGATTGAACACTTCCTGCCGGTTACAAAGAGCCGGAGACGCTGGAAGAACGGGTGTACGGTCGTTATCGATAAACCATTGTTTCCAGGCTATTTATTCGTACGCATCAACAGAACGGAGCGGACTCAGGTGCTAGCCGTACCTGGAGTTCACTCCATCGTCGGAACCGGGAAAGATCCCGTTCCACTGCCTCAATTTGAGATTGAAACGTTGCGGCGAAGCATCGACCTTCTCAAAATTGAACCACATCCTTACCTTAACGTTGGAGAAACAGCAACGATCCTCCGAGGACCGCTTGCCGGGATGACCGGAATCGTGACGCGGAAGAAGAACGGGCTACGTTTCATCCTGAGCCTGGACCTAATTATGAAAAGCGTCGCTGTGGAAGTGGACGCCGCCGACCTGGAGCCATGCACGGATGTGAATTGGACCGCGCACGAAAAAATGAGTTCCTCTGTCCCCTATGCAGTCTGCTGAAGCCCACGCCATAGTGCAATTCATCGCATCGAACCGCAAATTACACGCAGCTCGAAAGGCAATCTGAGCCACGAAGGAATTTGCAGGATTTAAACCCCGTTTCATAAGGCCCAAATGGTTTCGAATAAATGGCAAATCCTGAAGCACACGGCGAAGCTCTACGATTTGTGTGCGCTGGTGACCGCATTTCTGACGGCCACATTTGTCCTGCGCTCTGAGCCGGCACATAAGTCACTTTCGCAATTTTTCGAGACGAAAATTTCGATCGGTAACTGCCTGCTCTTCGCATTACTGCTCCTAGCCTGGCACAACATTTTCATCTTGAGCGGACTGTATGTGTCGAAGCGACTTGTGCGTCGCCGAACGGAAGTATTGGAAGTGGCTGAGGCGACGCTGATTGCCTCCGCCTTTCTGTTTGTGATGGCTCGCGTCCTTCACATTCAAATGGTGATGGTGTCCTTCTCGTTCGTTATGGCGTTCTGGGCGGTCTGCACCGCGATCATGGCCGGAGGCCGATTGGCCTCGCGCTCGATCCTGGTGAGCCTCCGCCGCCGCGGCCATAACACACGGTACGTGTTGATCGTGGGAACGAACGAGCGTGCCATTGAATTTGCGGAATGTGTTCGCGAACGTCCCGAACTGGGGATGCAGATCGTCGGGTTTGTTGACGACGAGTGGCCGGGTTTGTGTGCGTTCGAAGAAACCGGGCACAAGCGCTGCTGCGACTTCAGCGGGCTGGCCGCGTTTTTGCGGCAGCACATCGTGGATGAAGCCGCGATCTATCTTCCGGTTCGTTCTTATTACGAACACGCGACCCAACTCATTTCGCTGTGCGAGCAGCACGGCATCGCGATCCGAGTGCAGACCCAAATCTACAACCTGCGGTCGCAGGATTCGATGGCGTTGAACCTGGAGCAGGACACGCATGTCGCAGCGCCGTCAACTTCAGTGACGACATGGCCGTCCCTCATCAAACGGGTGATCGATTTCGTTGGATCAGCGATTGCGCTGATCGTTTTGTCGCCTCTCCTGATCGGGGTATCAATTCTCATCAAGTTCACTTCGGAAGGACCCATCCTGTTCCGTCAGACGCGTGTGGGCCTCAACAAGCGGATGTTCAATATGTATAAGTTCCGCACAATGATCCCCAACGCCGAGGAAGTGCAGGAAGAATTGATATCGATGAACGAAATGAGCGGACCGGTGTTCAAGATCAAGAACGATCCGCGCATCACGCCTCTCGGACGGTTTTTGCGAAAGACGAGCATCGACGAGCTGCCGCAATTGTTCAACGTGTTTAAGGGTGAGATGAGCCTGGTTGGTCCCCGCGCAATGTCGCGCCGCGACTTCGAGCTCTTCAATACCGACACGCACCGGCGACGTTTCAGTGTGAAGCCGGGCATCACATGTCTCTGGCAAGTGAACGGTCGGAATTCGATTCCATTCGAGGAGTGGATGGAACTAGATCTACAGTACATCGACAAATGGTCGATCTGGCTTGATATAAAAATTTTGGCCCGAACTGTCCCAGCGGTTTGGCGAGGAACGGGCGCGACGTAAGTTGTCCGCTTCGTAAAACACCGAACCCAAAACTATGGCGACCACAGCAACTACAACCGCGCGTTATTCGTTGCCAGTGCAACACGAACCCGCGTTGCGCCCCACCGTACACAATCAAGTTGGAGTCGGGCATGCTTTGATCGACGACTGCTCATTTGAGCAGGCGTGCGAAGCGATCGTTGCTCACGCGCGAAGTGGTGGCCGGCCTTCGTTCGTCACGACCGCCAACGCTCAACACATTGTTTTGCTCGAAACCGACAGGCGCCTGCGCGAGATCTACGCCCATGCCGACCTGATTGTGCCGGATGGATATTCACTCTTGCTGGCGGCGCGCTTTTCTGGTCGCTCCCTGCGCGAGCGGGTGACCGGCGTGGACATGTTTCAATCGCTTTGCGGGCTGGCCGCCAAGAATGGACTCAACGTATTCCTGTTGGGAGGGCGCCCGAACGCTGCGAATTTAACAGCTGAAACTTTAAAACAGCGCTGGCCCGCATTGCGCGTAACGACCTACTGTCCCCCTGTTGGCTTTGAGAAGACTCGAAAGGGCTTGGACGAAACGGCGCGAGCGATTCGCGCTGCCAAACCAGACATGCTGTTTGTTGCA
>JAFAZL010000288.1 GCA_019239815.1 Acidobacteriota bacterium | reverse complement strand
GGCCACTCGCCCCAAGCGGCCATCCGCGAAACTCTCAATGAACTCGATGCCGAAGACTTGAAAGGCAATCTACAAACAGTCGAGAGCGACCTGCACGTCGAGCCGATTTCGTTGGGCAGCGCTCCCACTACCACCACTTTTTTTGCTGGCGTCCTGCAAGACATCCGCTACGCCTTCCGCACGATGCGCAATTCCCCGGGCTTCACCGCCATCGCCATCCTCACCTTCGCCCTCGGCATCGGCGCCAACACCGCAATCTTCACCATGATGAACGGCCTGATGCTCCACTCGCTCCCCGTGCGCGATCCCGGACAGCTTGTCGAAATCCTTCATCACGGCTCCGACGAGCCCGAACCAGGCTTCAACGGTTTTCCATGGGACGTCTACATGTCCATGCGAGACGGCAATCACGTCTTGTCGGATTTGATCATCGCGTCCATGAACTTCTGCACCGTGCAAGGGCCTTCATTGGGGCCGCAGACCGTCTTCGCCAGCAATATTGGCGGAAATTTCTTCGAAGCGCTTGGCGTTCGCCCTGCCGTCGGTCGCGTCATCAGCCAGCAAGACATCCAAGACTCCGCACCCGTCGCCGTCGTGAGTTATTCCTTCTGGAAATCGCATTTCAATTCCAGTCCCGCCGCAATCGGACAGAAAATCAGCGTCGACGATAAGCCCGTGACCATCATTGGCGTCACGCAGCCCGGATTCTACGGACTCAGCAATCAGGCGAAGCAGGATATCTGGCTGCCGTTCTCGCTTGGCGGCCCGCCTCCACCGGAATCCAATATCGGCTTGCTGGGACGCCTGAAGCCGGGAGTCTCGATCCCCCAAGCGCGCGCGGAGTTGGCAACTCTTTTCAAAGCCTCCGTCGCGCGCTCCAACGGTGATCCTTTCTGGCATCAGCTCGATTTACGCGTCGAGCCCGCGGGCAACGGCGTTTCGACGCCGCTAACGCAAATGCTGTCGACACCGCTGAAAGTCCTGATGGCCACGGTGAGCCTGCTGCTCCTCCTCGCCTGCGCGAACCTAGCCGGCCTGCTTCTCGCACGCGGAGCGTCGCGGCAGCACGAAATGGCCGTGCGCGTTTGTCTCGGCGCGGCTCGCACTCGCCTGCTCCGTCAAACGCTCACCGAATCGCTCTTACTTGCGCTGATCGGAAGCGCGGTCGGCATCTTCGTTGCCTACTTCGCAATAAACGCGCTCGTTCGCGTCTTCGCGTCTGGCCGATTCATCTCCGGCTTACCGATCCACTTCGAACTCCTGAAGACTCCAGACGCAACCGTGATGCTATTCACCATCACGATCGCGCTCATCACCGGCCTTCTCTGCGGAGCGCTTCCCGCGCTCAACGCGTCGAACGCGGCACCGGCATCCGCCCTTTTACCAGGATCGCGAATCGGCGAAACAAAACGCCAGCGCCTGTTCGGCAAAGGATTGGTCGCGGCGCAGGTAGCGCTCGCGCTGGTGCTGGTGAGCCTGGCCGGCCTATTTCTCGGATACCTTTCGCAGCTTCGGAGGAATCTCGGCTTCGAGCGCAACAATCTGCTGCTGGTCACGCTCGACTTCGCGCAGGGCGGCGCCAACTTCGCCCAATCCGCGAATCTGTCTCAAGAATTGATAAGCCGGCTGGACGCCATTCCCGGCGTGAGTTCCGCCACTCTAAGTGAGATGAGTCCGATGGAAGGCCCGGGAGCCGGGGCCATCGCCGTCCCCGAGGGCCATCCCGAAGAGCAGCCCGCCGTTTCCCTCAACAACATTGCTCCCGACTATTTCAAGACGTATGGCACGCCATTTCTCGCCGGTCGCGACTTCACATCACGCGATCAGACGGGAGCCCGCGTCGCCATAATCAACGAGACCGCCGCGCGCGACATCTTCGGCGCTGAAAATCCCATCGGAAGACACTTCGCGCTCAACCACATCACCATGACGAAAGAAGAAAAAACCTTCGAAGTCATCGGAGTCGTCGCCGACGCCAAGTACAACCACCTGGAGCAACCCGCGCCGCCCACCGTCTATGGCCACCTGTTTCGGGAAGGCGACAGCGACCTCGGCTCTCACTCACAACTTGCCATCCGCATCCGCACGAGACTCGATCCAGCAGCCGTCGAGGTCTCAGTTCGTCAAATTGCGGGCGACGTGCTGAAGAACGTTCCCATCGTTCAGATGATAGAAATGAACGACCAACTCGATTCGACCATCGTTCCGCAGCGCTTGTTCGCCAGTCTTTCCTCGGGTTTCGGCGCGCTCGGCGCCCTTCTTGCAGTCATCGGCCTCTACGGCCTGCTCGCCTACACGGTCACGCGCCGCACCCACGAAATCGGCGTCCGAGTCGCACTCGGAGCCGCCGACACCGACGTCATGCGCATCGTCCTGCGCGACGCCCTCTGGATGGTCTGCGCCGGCCTCGCCATCGGCGCCCCTCTCGCCTATTGGACAAAGCGCGTCGCCGCCAGCCTCATCCCCGATCTCCCAACCACAAGTCTCGTTCCGATCCTCATCGCCGCCGCAACCATGATCGCCGTCGGCCTGCTCGCCGCCTACCTCCCCGCCCGCCGCGCCATGCGCATCGACCCCACCGTCGCCCTCCGCTACGAATGAAATTGCCTAGTATGCGTTCTTGAACCGCACTCGAACCAGCCAGAAAATCAGCAGAATCAGTGGAAGTATCGTGAGCGCGAGATACAAACCCATGCTGAACAGAATTGGAGGTAGGTGTCTGCCGACCCCGACCTGCGAAAGCAACCTCAGCGGACGGTTCGAAGGCCCAAGGAAAAACGATCCCGCCGCGATGAACAACCCGAAGCACATGCGCCAGAGGTGCCGCGCAATCCGCTTCGCTCCAGAAACGCCGCCGCCAACCAACATGCGCATGTCCCCTGCCGCCGCAAGAAGGCACACGGAACCCATGAATATGTGCATGCCGGCAGGCACTCCGTATTTCTGCCCGGTCCCGCTCCGAATCGCGTCGATGCCGTTCATCCATCCCAGAACGCCAATCACCAACGGAATCAGCAGCCAAACCCAGTCCAAACGGCTCGTTTCCTTGTCTCGACGCCGCGCCGTCAGCCACGCCGTTCCGATCAGATAGAACGTCAGGAACCCGCCCCCGATATTGCTCGGTTGATTCCTCACGACGGCAACGTAGATAGCGCCGACAGCCATGGTAAGCATCGACGCAACGAAGATTTTCCCAGCCAGCGCGTGGTTGCGCGAACCCTTGCGGAACAAAATGGCCGCCGTCCCCGACAGCAACCCCACCGTCCCGCCGCAGATGTGAACGAACAATATAGCCGAAGTAAGCATCAGCCCTCGGTGTATACGGTATACGCC
>JAFAZL010000118.1 GCA_019239815.1 Acidobacteriota bacterium | reverse complement strand
AGCGATGCTGCGCTTTCACGGTCTCCTGGCTTGCGGAATTGGTGTCGAATCCAACTCTGCATCGCCGTGTTGGTAGCAGTCTTTGACCCCGTCGCGGGAAATCAGCTCGGCAGGTTGGCCCTTCGGGACAGAACCACATCGAAGCATCTCTTCGAAGCTTGGTTCATTCCAGACAGCCACTACTCGACTCTTTTCTTTACCGGTGTTTTTCAGACTGATCCAAGTGTCCATCGGGATGAAGACAAGCGCGCCCTCTCGGGCTTCGTATTCCTTGTCTCCGAGCCACACGTGTGCAGACCCCGTCTCGATCAGAAGGATCTCCTCCTCGCCGTGGTGTTTGTGTCTCGGGATAGCCGCACCGGGCGGAATCTCCTCTGTAAAGACAAGAAGATGCTTTGAGCCGCTGGTCTTCGGACCGATCTTGATTAGGAACTCGCTGGAGGGAGATGAAACTCCTTCGCGGGGCCTTCGCGTGCGAAGTTCGCCCTCATCCTTTTGCAATACGACGGGCTTGGCACGGTCATCAGGAGCGGCTGTTTGAGCGGCTGCGCAGAGGGCGGACAGTAATACCAGGGAGAACAGCTTGAGTCCCTTGGGCATGGGCGACTCTCCTTCGGCCAGGTGAGCATACTAGATCTTTCGGGAAAAATGAGACTCGTGAGCTTTCGCGGAAACGGCCAGCCAAGCGAAGGAACCCCGCGAAAAGCGCAACGACTGCGCTCGCACACTTCATCTGGACATCGACGATGTGCTGCTTGCCTTTATATTACGATCGTAATACCATCGCTGGTCATGCGCTACTCTACCGATCACAAACGGCGAACTCAGGAACGAATAATCGGCGCGGCAGCGACCGCCTTTCGCCGGCACGGTTACGCCGCAACTGGCATTGATGCCGTGATGGCGTCGGCCAAGCTTACGGCTGGCGCCTTCTATGCTCACTTTCGATCCAAGCAAGAGTTGTTAACCGCGGCAGTGGATCAAGCCTTTCGTGAATCCCGACGAGGTTGGCCGAAGGAATTGAAGCAGCTGCGAGGCCGCGCCTGGGTACGGCAGTTCATATCCTTTTACCTGAGCGCCGGTCATCGCGACGCGCCCACTACCGGGTGTCCGATGCCAAGTCTGGCAGCAGAAATCCGCCGCAATGGCAATCCTGTTCGTCGCGTGTTCGAGCGCCGGCTGAGCGAACTCGTTGAAGCGGTAGCGCGCGAAATGAATGGTGCGGCGCCCGACCGTGCTCGCGCCATCTCTGCCATCGCATTAAGTGTTGGCGGACTCATGCTGGCGCGCGGGGTGAAAGACGCAGCCTTTTCGGACGAAATTTTGGCTTCTTGCCGCACGATGCTCACCGAGGGATTGATTGGCCCGGAGGCATCTTGATTCCTCCATTTGCGAATTTTGGACTCGAATTTGGATTGAGCCTGTTGATATTTGGTTTGCTGGCGAAATGGTACGTATGGCCGTTCCTGCGAGCTCGGCCAGTAACTCAAGCGCTTCTCATACTGCTGGTTCCCTTTCTGCCTCGCTATTTAGGACTCATGTCCCTCGTGCCGGGCGTGGTTGATCCTGTGGTCACGCGCTCCGCATTCGCGTTTTATCAGGCGTATGGCGACCTCCTGGCTTTCGTTCTTGCTTTTGTTGCATTCGTTCTGGTCCGCGTGCGCAATTCTTACGCGCTCGGCGCGGTGTGGATTTTCAACATTTTTGGAACCTTCGATTTTTTGCATTCCGTACTTCGCGGCAGCTTGTCCGGGACGGGTGGCGGTCTTGGAGCATTTTGGTATATCCCAGTCTGCTATGTGCCCTTGGGTTTGGTCGTGCACTGTTTGATCTTCGTGGTCTTGGCGACACGATCTGGCGAGTACCACGAACAGCAAGAACTACGAGGCGCTCACGGAGAAGCCAAATGAGCGATCGATTGCAGGCACTTCCTTTGGCGCTCAAGGTGACCTTGGCCGTCACTGCGACAGTCCTGATTGGGCTCGGAAGCGGCCTTATTTTTGCCACTCACCGGATGGCCAACTTGTACGGAACGGCGGAAAGCACGGCCGGGAACAACGCCGCACGCACCGCTGGAGCCGCGATTTTTGCGTTGGGAATCCTGGCGTGGCTGGCGAAGAAATGCGAAGCAAGCATGGTCCGCAACGTTGTAATTCCCGTGATCTTTGCTTGGTTCTTGCTGAAAAGCGTCGTTGCCTACTTGGCATTCGTAGGCGGAGTATTTAAGGCACCCGTGGCTCTGACTGTCCTGAGCTTCGATGTGACTCTTACGGCGATTTACGCTTACTTTTTATTAGCAAAGCAGGTCGAACCACCGCAATAGCAGGTGCACGTTGAGTTGCGCGGTCGGCAATCGTGGAAAACGCACCGCGAACCCTGAACACGTTCACGATTCCCGAACACTTGATACCTCGTCTTCGAAACATGCATACCGCCTCTTGCGGTGACCGCGAAAGCAATCTGCTACGATGAAGCCATGAGAAACGCGTTGTTGGCTTCTGGATTTTTGCTTTGCTCGCTGCTCGCCGCCGGCACAGCGAGCGCCCAGGTTGGGAACGGAGCCCTCGACCTAATGGCACGCATCACGCCGACAGCGGCACGGCCGGAACCGGTGCGGCAGTTTACGTTTTACGTGCTGACGAAAAGCTACGAAGACATCACCAAAGATGTCGAAGCAAACGATGCACCGCCCGATCGCGATAAATTCATCAGCGAACTGAAAGTTTCGGACGAACTGAAAGAGTGGCTGAAGGGCCACGACGAGTTCGACCTGACTTCGCCCAACCTCGACAAGATACTGACACCCGACGACATCCTGCACGTGCCGGAGTTTTTGCTGGCGTACCAGCGCGCCAACAGCGGCGGCGTGACGTACGGAATTCCGAAGCCGAAATACGCCGATGCGGACAAGACCGCGCATCCGGATCGATACCAGAAACAGCACGACGAATATTTTGTGGCGTTAAAGAAATTCATTCAGACGCACCCGGAATCGATGAGCGGAGTGGAGCTGGAACTGACGGGTGTGAATCCGCAGTCGAAATGGGCTTTGTTGCAGACCGAGCGGAAGAAGCGCGTGTTGCGGACGGCACCTGCCTTGGCGCAAACGAAGTACCTCGCGACGCAGGTCGATACCGATCTGGATGGCCATGCTATCGCGAATTTGCCGGCGGGCAAGTATTGGGTGAGCACGTTGAATCTGGAGGCCGGCGCCGGCGATGTACGGCTGCACTGGGACGTGCCCGTCACGATCCAGAGCGGTCGCAGCACGCGGGTCGAGTTGACCAACCTGAACGCGATCGACGCACACGGAAGCCCGGACGTCGCGGGCGAAACACACGGCAGTTCCAAGAATTAGTTCGCGAAACGCGAATTCACCATGGGAACGCCGCTTCTTTGGATTGCCTTCAATGCGTTCGTGCTGATTGCGGTAGCGCTCGACCTGGGCGTATTTAACCGCAGGGTGCACAAGGTCGAATTGCGCGAAGCGTTTTGGTCGACCTTCGCGTGGGTCGCACTATCGGTTCTCTTTGGCGTCGGCGTCTGGCATTTCTCGGGTCCGCAGCGCGGAGTTGAGTTCTTTACCGGCTACCTGATCGAAAAGGCTCTCAGCGTCGACAACTTGTTTTTATTTCTGGTGATCTTTCGCACATTCGCGATCGATGAACGATTTCAACATCGGATGCTGGAGTGGGGAATCCTGGGCGCGCTCGTGATGCGCGGGGTGATGATCTACGCGGGCGCCGAACTGATCGAGAGATTTTCGTGGGTCATGTATATCTTCGGTGCGTTTCTGGTTTACGCCGGTGTCCACATGCTGTTCATGAAAAGAGAAAATGTCCGGCCGGCCGACACCGCGTTTTTTCGTCTTGCGAGCAAGCATTTGCGGCTGTCGCGCGATTACCACGGCGAGCGTTTTTTTGTGCGAAATGAGGGCAAGCTTTTTGCCACCCCATTGTTCCTGGTGTTGCTAGTTGTTGAGATCACCGACATTACGCTGGCGATCGACTCGATCCCGGCCATTTTTGGCATCACGCGCGATCCTTTCATTGTCTATACGTCGAACGTGTTCGCGATCTTGGGCTTGCGCGCAATGTATTTCTTATTGGCGGGCTTCTTGAATCGGCTTCGCTTTTTAACCGTGGGATTGGCGTGCGTGCTCGCGTTTATTGGCGGGAAGATGATTGTCGAACCATGGGTGCACGTCACCGCGCTCGTTTCACTTTCGATTGTCGCGGGAATTCTGCTACTGGCGATTTTGTTTTCTCTCGCGTTTGGAAAGCAAGAGAAAACCGAGAAAACAGTCTAAGCGTTGCCGCCGCGTCTACTCCACTTCAAACATTACTTCGTCGACGTAACACCAGAACCAATCTTCGCCCGGTTCGATCGACTGTACAATCGGGTGCTTCGTAGCGTGGAAATGTTTTGTGGCGTGCTTGTTTTTTGAACTGTCGCAGCAGCCGACGTGGCCGCATTCCCGGCAGAGTCGCAGGTGGACCCATGTATCTCCCATCTTGAGGCATTCTTCGCAGCCCCGGGTCTTGGCCTTCACATTCTTGATTTCATCGGTATGCGTACAAACGTCAGCCATCTTGCCTCCACCAGTCTACAAAGCGGGTCTGATTGGAATGCGAACTTCGAAGCGTGTGTCGCCGGGAACGGATTTCACCGTGATCAGCCCTTTGATCTTGCGGATGATTCGATAAGCGATGTCGAGGCCCAAGCCGGTCCCTTCGCCGACGCCTTTCGTCGTGAAAAACGGTTCAAAGATTTTGTTTTGGATTTCCGACGGAATTCCGGGACCATTGTCGGAAATCTCCACCAGCACATAATCGTTGTCTCGCGCGAGCCGCACGCCCAGCTTGCCGCCGTCTTTCATCACATCAGCGGCATTGTCGATCAGGTTCGTCCAAACCTGATTCAACTCGCTGCCATACGCAAGAACCTTCGGCAGGTCGGGCTGATAATCGCGTGTCACTGTAATCGTGCGCTTGAGCTTGTGATGCATGATAGTCAGCGTCGTATCGAGGCTCTTCGTTAGATCGACTTCCTGCATGGAAGCCTGATCCATATAGGAATATTCCTTAATCGCTTTGACCAGATCGGAGATGCGCGCGGTGCTGCTTTCCAGTTCGTCGGCGATGCGATCCATTTCGAGCAGCGTCGCAAACCGCGTCAACTCAGGTCCAAGAGACTGGCCAGCAGCTTTCGCAAATGTCTCGAGGTCAGCATCGGTGAGATTGGCCTCCGCCAGTAGTGGGCCAAGCTGCCAAGCGTTATCGACTCCGCGCTGTTCCAGCCAAGTCTGAATCGCCTCTTCTCGCTCGACGCGCGCGAACTCATCCTTGTACTGTGGCGGCTTGAGCGACACGCGAATTTTCTCTTCTTTTTCCGCGAGCATCGCGCAATCGTCCGGCCCGATCGACGAAGACCGAACCGCCTCGCGGAGCCGCGCCAAACATTCGCGCAAAATTCCCGCCGAACGCCGCGCCGCCGCTGATGGATTGTTCAACTCGTGCGCGAGCCCTGCTGACAGCTTTCCGAGCGCCGCCAGCTTCTGGCTCTGCTGTTCGACCTGAGTGTAGGTTCGCACGCGATCCGTCAACATGCCGACTAAGCGCTGCGAAAGGTCCGGTAGGTGCTGCAACAGTTCGCCAAAATAAACATGGGAGTAAGCAAGTCCCCACATCGGCAGCGTCGCCCGGCCCGTCAGCCCGTAATTTTTCAACCGCGAAAATGGTAGAAGTCCCGTAACGGTCGGCGCTTCGATCGTAATCACCGGGCCATCGGCACCCGTCTCCTTGCGGCCTCGAATTTCTCCTTCGAGCAACACAAACATCAATTTTGCTGGCGCACCCTCTCGGAACAAGATTTCGCCGGGTTCAAACCGAAATTCATGCGTGCGATCGATGAACCACTGTAGGTCAGCTTCGGGAAGGTCGACGAAAACGGGCACTTTGCGGAGAGCGTCGATCACACGCGCGCGATCGGAAGGGTGCTCAGGCGGCTTCAACGTGCCGTAGAGTTCGTTTGTATCGTCCGGGATGCCGGTCATTCGATTGTCACTCTCACGATGAACCGCAAACTCCGCTTACGATCACTGCACCTTGGCCAAATATTGATGGATAAATTGCACCACGACTGCGCCTTCGCCGACGCCCGAAGCCACGCGCTTCACCGACCCATGCCGCACATCGCCCACCGCAAAAATTCCCGGTACGCTCGTTTCCAGCAAACCCGGATCGCGATCCAGCGTCCAAGTCGCCGGCCGCTTGCCGTCGTGCAGCAAATCGGGCCCGGTGAGAATAAATCCACGCTCATCGCGCTCGATGGTATTGCCGAGCCATTCGGTCCGCGGCAACGCACCGATAAAAATAAACAAGCTTGTCGCCGGAATTTTGTGCGGCGCCGACGCTGAGCCGCGCTTGACCGTAATCGCCTCAAGCCGCTGTTCGCCATGAACGTCGGTCACCGCACTCTGTGTCCACACCTCGATGTTCGAAGTCTTTTCAATCTGCTCGATCAAATAGTGCGACATCGTAGCGGCCAGCGACTCGCCGCGCACCAGCATGACGACCTGCTTCGCAAACTTCGAAAAATGCATCGCCGCTTGGCCCGCTGAATTTGCGCCG
>JAFAZL010000041.1 GCA_019239815.1 Acidobacteriota bacterium | reverse complement strand
CCTCGGCAAAATGTGCGGTCGAGGTTTCTTCCTGTGTGACGACGGCTTCCTCGGCCTTTCCCATTTCGGGAACGGCTAAATTCTCGTCGTTGGTCTCAGAAGCTTCTTCAGCCTCTTCCGCTCTGTGGATTTCGGAGCTTTCGGCTTCGTCCACTTCCGTGGTTTCCGTCGCGGCCGGTTCAGCGGCAGCCATTTCTGTAAAAGACATCCTGGCTGTAACTGGCGGCTCGATTTCCTGCCGCTCCAGTTCTTCCTCTTCACGGGTCTCCGGGAACAACGTCCCAGTCGTCTCAATCGCCGATACATCCATCCCAGCGGCCGGCTCAGCCTCAGCAACAGAGTCCAGAGCCATCTCGGTCACCAGCGTTGGCTCTTCGGACTTGCTCTCGACGGCTGGTGTCTCAACTGGCGGCGCCGCTTCCATCTGCATCTCAGGCCACAACTCAGGTCGCGTCTCGTGACGCACTTGTCGCCGGATCGCATCCACTTGCGCGTACGTCGATCGCGTCACAATCACTGGCTCATCGAGCTCTTCGCTACCTGCTGGCCGCAGGTTGGTCCCCGCCGCAATCCATTCGCTCAATTGCTGTTGCGAGACTTCATCCAACTCCATGAACCGCACGCCGGTCAGGTGCCCCGAGTCGCGTGTCCATGCCACCTGCGCCTTCGTTTCGATATGGCCGACACCTTCCGGCAAGTCAAACGCCAGCGAAAACACGTCGTCCAGGTTGCGCGGCACAAGGCTCGCAACCGCCAAACCGCCTTCGCATAAATCGAGCAAGAGTCCGCTTTTCGCGTCGTCCATGGACACGAACAGCGGCGTACTGGGGACTAATCGTGGAAACTGCCTGCGTTCCTCAAGCATTTTTCTTCTTTCGAAAGAGAAATTCTTGAGTCGATGTTAGGCCCCGGCTTTACGGTCAACCTGTGTTTAGAAAATTTGTTTGCCCAAAGGAACAACGTATAGGACTAAAACTAGGTAGCTCCAGTACTCACGTGGCAGTCAGGTTGCCCTGGCAAGGGACCCCAATACCGTGGGAAGTCCAATCGCCGGTCGCTTAGTATTTCAACTCTTCGCGACCTGGTAGCAATCAAATTGCACCCCGATGCCGTGGGTGCCAACCTCCGAATCAACTTGCGACACCCTCACGACGTGCCCGGTACATCTCCACTCCGCCTCAGGCTCCCCTGTGATCTCCTGCGGCATCTTCAAAATGACCTCAACCACTGTGCCGACGCCCATCCGCAGATCCGTCGCGAAAAACATTCCTTGCTCCGAAATATTCTGCGACTGTCCCGCATGCTCCGGCGTCGCCGACTTCCACAATCTCACCTTCAGCGGAGTCTTTACCGCGTGGCGGCTCGACACACGTCGGTCTTTCGCAACCCGATTCAGAAAGCGCCGCATCGCAAATCTCCAGCAGACACCAGTCACGCCCATCCGGACGTCCGGCGAATTAGGAAGGGAGACCATCTTCCGTCGCGCCCGCATCAAAGCAAAGTCTCAATTCCGTACCCAATTTCGTGGAATTGTCTTAGCTCATCGCTCGGTGTGAGCATTCCTACTGATTCGAGTGGAAGACAGATTTAGCGACAATCCGCACCTCGCTTCGCAAATTTCCACTTTCCCTTTTCCAATTTCCATCCACCCAGCACAACTCTGTCAACCCGTGTCTATGTACTTCCCTGCCAACAATTTAGCAAAAATAATCATTGACATGTTTTACTGAAGCGTAATATAACATCCGCGGTCACCGGCACTCCGGCGCTGTTGGTTCTTTCGGGAGGGGGAACCAGCGGCACGGCCCAGCCACCCGGAGTACCATTTCTCTCCTTCAGCCAACCGTGATTCATTCCAGATTTTTCGGATCAATCCCAGGCAGGTCGACCGCAACTCAAAGCTGTTCTTTCCTATTTCCCATTTTTCAACTTCAAATTTCCGCCTTACTCCCCATACGGCACCCAAACATTTTTAACCTGCACCGCGTGCCGCAACCACCATTTCCCTTCCGCCTGCGCCGCGTCAAACCAATCGATCGCGAGCCCTTCGTTCGTGAACACCTGTTTCAAATTTCCGATCGAGAGCGACTTCGCCATCACACTCTGCGCGTCATCGCCAAAACTCCACAGTGCGTCCAGATCCGCATGCTCC
>JAFAZL010000035.1 GCA_019239815.1 Acidobacteriota bacterium | reverse complement strand
TCGTGGTGACGGAGGTAATTTCCTGCGCGAGAGCAGCCGTCGCAAGGAAAAGAATTGCGACGATCAACAGCCGCGCGAATTTAGTAACTCGTGTCATAGCGCACCACCAGCAAAGTTGAGATGAGTACAATTGCGGTTCCTACTAGCGAGGCCGGGCTCAGGTGTTCGCCGAGAAGCAACCACGCGAGCAATACGCCAAAGACAGGGACGAGATACAACGACATGGAGGCCGCGGTGACGTCGAGATGCTGGAGCGCGGCGAAAAAGAGAAGCATGGACGCGCCGTACATGAGGAATGCCAGGAAGAGGAACGCGGCGATTCCTTTTGCATCGAGCGAAAGGAGGCTGCCGAAGTGGAACGGCTCGACCCAGATCAAAAGCGGAATGCTGAAGAGCGATGCGGTGATGTAGCTGTAAATCAGGATTTCGATTTCCTGAAAGCGCGCCATCAATCCTTTGCAGTAGACGTTGTAGAAAGACGAACCGACGCAGCCGCCGAAAATCATGAGATTGCCCGCGAGGTATTTCATCGAGCCGAAGGATGCCTGGCGAAAATCGCCGACGGAAAGAAACGCGACGCCGAGGAGTCCGATGCCGAGCGAGGCGATACGAAGCGTTGTCAGCTTCTCTTTCAGCATGATCGACGCGAGAACCGCGCTGATGACGGGAATTAGCAGGTTAAGGATCGAGCCGTTGGAAGCGAGAGATTTGTTGATGCCCCAGGTCATCCCCAACTGTGCGAGGACTTGCCCGCCGACACCCGCGATGAGAAAACTGATCCAATCTCGCGCGGTTGGATTCGTGGCTTCGAGATTCTTTTTTCGCAGGCGGATGAGGAGCGGGACGAAGAGAAGAGTGGTCACGTAAAACGGGACGAAGGTAATTGCGATCGGACCGAGGAAGGGAGACAAAAACTTGACCGCGATGCCCTGCGCCGACCAGATGAGGGACGCCATCGCCAGCAAAAAGAAATACCAGGTCGTTCGTGATTTCGTTGCGATCGTGCTGGCTGCGGTGCTCACGAATTCTCCCGAATGACTTGGATGCCGAACCGATCGGCGCCCATGGAGCTGCCTTCCATGACGTATGGCGCGACGCCACGCAACCGCGTGTAATCGTCGATCACTTTGTGGAAGGCTGGGGCTCCGTCTTCACTGCCGAGGACCGCGACCGTGCCGCCGGCGCCACCGCCGGTGATTTTTGCGCCAAATAACTCGTCATCGCCGCGATGGCGTCGGACGAACTCGATGAGCTGATCGGTCTCGTCGCAACCAAGACCGCATTCGGTGTAGGACCAGTGCGACTGAAACATCAGTTCGCCCATCTGGCGAAAAGCGGACGACGATGGGTGCCCGTTGCAACCTCTAGCAAGTTCCACGAAAAGTTCGATGCGATGGTTTTCTTCGATTGCGTACTTCGTGCAGTCGCGGACGCGATATTTCACTTCGGGGCGAATCGTGGTGAAGGGATCGGGATGAACGGCATTCGTGGTAAGGATTTCAGCGCCGGAGAGGGACTCGGGCAAGCGGCGTTCATACTTCGAACGGAATGTGGAGGTCGGCACGTTCGACAGAAAGCCGGACCATTGCGGATCGACGAAACGCGGGATGCGGCCGCTCTTATCGAGGATGATCGGAAGATGTTCCCACTCGCAAATCATTCGATAGCCCACGAAAGCAGCGGCGCGCGCGGCTTCGTACTCGATACCAGTGACGGCGTGCTTGACTCCGGAGTCGATTGCCCAACAGCGAAGTCCTTTTGGAAGCCTCACCAGCGGGCGAGGCAAGCACGGCTGGCACAGCAAAGGTAGGACACATCCTTCGTCTCCGAGAACGGATGCGGCCTGGTCCATCACGCCGCAGGCCGAATCAGCGATGACGTTTTCCATCCACTGACAAGCCTCGGCAAGTTCAGTGCCGCTGAGGTCGATTCCGAAGGATGCGGCGAGCGCTTTCAGGACCGATACTTCGACAGCGGCGGACGAACTGACTCCTTTGTTGCGCGGAACTTCGGACTCAATGTAAATCGATGCGCCAGATTTGACGGCTTCTGGCGCTCGATTTTTCAGGACGAGGAATGCGCCGAGCACATAAGCGGTCCATCGAACGGCGGGGCTCGAATTTACGAATTTTTTGACGCTTGCTTCATCTTGCACTTCATACGTCCGCAGCTCGATTCGATCATTCCAGCCCTCTTCCCGCATCTGCGGATTCCAGAACACGATTCGCTCGTCGCTGCGCCGCTGAGCGGCGGCCCAGGTCGCTTCTCGAATCGTGCTCTCAAACACGAGCCCGCCGGTGTAATCGACGTTTCCACCCATCAAATCGAGCCGGCCCGGAGCGCGGCTGATGTAGACGGGCTGCGCCGCCGAGAAAAACTTGCCTTCACCGCGAATGTTGGTCAGAGCCGGGAAATTAATCACAACACCCTCGGACGGCGTCGATGACGTACTGGACGACCTCGTCCGTCATGCGAGGGTGAATCGGCAGGCTGACGTATTTCTCAAATTGTTTTTCTGCGATCGGGCACTCGCCTGGGCCGTGGCCCATTTCGCGGTAGACGGTCGAGAGATGGATCGGCATGTAGTGCGACCATGTCTTGATCCGCTTTTCCGTCAACAGCTCCCACATGAAATCTTCTTTTGATTTGGGGAAGGGGCCGTCGACGAGCACGACGTAAGCGTGAAAGACGTGCTTGTTTTCCGGCGAGATGAACGGGAGCGTGAGTCCCTGAATGCCGCGCAAGCCTTCGGAATACTGTCGCGCGATTTCCGCGCGGCGTGCGTTATTGGCGTTCAACTTCCGCAACTGTACCGATCCCACTGCGGCTTGTGCATCGGTCATTCGATAGTTGAAACCGACTCCGTCGAAGTCGATGTACCAATATTGCTTTCCCATCGGACGAGCGGACTCATCGATCGCAAGATATTTGCCTTTGGGATCGTAGGTGCGAGCGCACAGCGAGCGGTAGGAGAGCATCCGCTCATAGAGATCGCGGTTGCTCGTCGTCAACATTCCGCCCTCGCCAAGGGTGACCATGTTTTTCTGCTGATGAAAGCTGAACACGCCGATGTCGCCAAGCGAACCGGCTTTGCGGCCTTTGTATTCGGCGCCGGCAGCATGGGCGGCGTCCTCAACGACGAAAATATTTCGCGACCGCGCCAGTTCGTTGAGTGCGTCCATATCGGCGCACTGGCCATAGAGATGGACCGGCAAGATGGCTTTCGTTCGCGCGGTGATTTTTTTCTCGACCGAGGCAGGATCGAGATTCAGGGTGCGCGGATTTACATCGGCGAAAACGACTTTGGCTCCCAGCACCGCCGCAGCGTTGGCGGTCGCGATCCAACTGATCGGCGTGGTAATCACTTCGTCGCCGGGTTTGATCTCGGCTGCGACCATCGAAAGATGCAAACCGGTGGTGCCGGACGTCACGGCCAATCCAAACTGCGTGCCGCAGAACGCAGCGAATTCCTCTTCGAATTTTTTCACCCAGGGTCCGCAAGATGGAGCGTTCGCGCGAAGCACTTCGATCAGCGCGTCCTGCTCTTCCTGACCGTACGAGGAACCGTGGCCGTACTCTAGTTCGTGAATTGCTTGGGGCAGCTTCATGAAAAACACCTTTCAACGACTTGGTTGATGGTTGGAACCGGAAAACCGCATTCTGTTTCAATCTTTTCGGTTAGCAAAAAATGATCTTCGCCTCGGAGTGCCCTGCCGGGAACAACTTTATCCTGTGGGCGGACAAGCCCTGGGGATATGCCCGCGCGCTTCGCCAGCATCTTCGCCAATTCAAACCGCGAAACACTTTCTGACGCACCTACATGATATGTACCTTGGATACCTCCAAGAGCAAGCATGTCCACTGCCATTTGCGCCAGCGATTCAGCGTCGATCGGATTGCGGGCTTCTCGCGTGGAGAATTCGACGGCCTCGCCGTTCTTCCATTTTGCGACCACGCGGTCGAGCATCGCATTCGTTCCAAGCATTCCAGCGAAACCGATCACGAGTCCAAAGCGAAGAACGATCGCCGAGGGCAGAATTCCTGTGACCAAA
>JAFAZL010000978.1 GCA_019239815.1 Acidobacteriota bacterium | reverse complement strand
CGCGCGCCCAGGGACAAAGAACACGACCACATGACCAACCTGGCGCGACGTATGGTTGCGCAGGATCGATGGTTGCTGCTGGTGGATGCGTCGTTCGCGAACCGGGCACTCGATCCGGCGTTGCCGAGGTTATTGCAACGCGATCCGGAACGATTGCTGGATCGTATGTCGTTGCTACTGACCGAACCGGGAAGCCATGAAATAGTGCCCGGAATGGCGCGGCTGCTGCGGACGATCGGTGTGCCCGTTTTGAATCTACTCGAAGCGCGACTATATGATTCACGCAAGCAGCGAGTAAGTGCGGCGATCAAGCTCCTGGCCACGACCGATCCGGAACGGTTGCTGCGTGGTGTCGAACGTGCGATTGCGGCGTGGGAATGGAATCTGCAAGATTTGGCCGTGAGCGAGCTTTCGAGGCCGACGAACTCGGCGTCGGCACAAAGTGCAGCTGGGGTTTTCGCGCGCGCCCTGGCTGATGCGCACCCGCTGGTTGTGCCGATGATGATCGATCAGATCGGGCTCGCAATGGAAATTACGGCAGTGCCGCGACTCATGGAGATTGCTTCCGGCGAACACGAGTCCCTGCGCGATCAATTTGTGAGGATCAAGGCAATCGAGGCATTGGGACGGATGCGCGCGGTGGAGGCGATCGAGCTGCTGAGGTCGCTCGCGGAAAAGCGTGAAGGCATTACCTACGTCGAGCCGGGCGGTTTGCGAGCAGCGGCGGAAGATGCGCTCGCGTTGCTGGAAGATCGCCCCTCGTCGGCGCGAGCGCGCGCAACCTTTGAGGCGGCCGCGCAAGCGAGTGCGAACTTTGTGATTCCACGACGATACGTGCGCGTGCCGCTCGAATCACCACTGCGGGCCCAGATTGACAGCGCCACTCCGCAAATGGCGCGCGTGAAGACGATCAGCCTGGGCGGCGCGTACCTGGAGTCGCCGAAGAAGCTATCAGTGGGAGACTCGATCAAGCTGGAGATTCGGGCGGGATTCCGGAAGCTGAATTTCACGGCAGTGGTGCGGAACATCGGTGCCGAGGGAAATGGCGTCGAATTTGTGCACATGAGGGATGAGGATCGAGAGAAGCTGCGGAAGTTGGTGCAGAAGAACTTACAGTTTTAGGAACAGGCGAAGTGAGGAAGCAATGAGGTAACGAAGTAAAGATGAGAGATATTTGTGGAGATGGCGGCTTTCGGGCCGCCGTTTTTTTTTGTGGCACGATTTTGGCTCACGCGGGCAACCTTTGTGGTAGCTGGACGCATACGTAGCAGATGGATACATCTGTTGTGGGCGGATTCGCTTGTCGGGAGGAGGGCCGGATGCAGATGCGCATGGTTATGGTGTTGGTGTTGATGTGTGCCGCAACGGGGGGACGCGTTTGGGCACAGGTACCGACGAGTACCCCGGCCGGCACGGCTGCGAGGGAGCCGACGAATCAAGCGGCGAGCGGGCCGGCAAGCGGCGGGCCTTCCTCGGGAGCATCTTCACAGGTTACGAAGAGCGGGCCGCGGCCACAATTTGCGTCGGTGAGTGATCCGGCTTGTCCGGTGACGGTTGGCGTGGCGCCGCAGCCGATTACGAATGAGTTGCGCGTTCTGTATTTTCCGATGTCGCCACAGGCGGCGATTCCCGATCCGAAATCGCTTGTGCTTCATGTGGCGTTCGATGAAGGCCATTTTAGCGACGATATGCGAAGGGTTACGTTTACGAGGCGCGATAACGGGGCATGGCAGGCGCTGCTCACGCTACACCCGTTGAAGAATGAGTACGCTATCTATTGGGTCGAAGAACCTGAAACGAAGCGGATCGATACGAACGGTGGGAAATATTTTGAGGTGCTCTTTTGCGACGCTCGGGGCGAGCGGGCGGAAAAGACCATCGAGTATCGGGCACGTACTTACGACGGATGGCTGGAGTCGCTCGGATTTGAACGACCAGCGAATTTTCCGAAAGCACTCGAGATTTTAGGCGACTACATTCATGCGCCGGCTCGTGGCGATCTGCTTCTGTTTTGGTGGTGGTATTTCAAAGATCTCGCGGGCAAGCAGACGCCGGAGACGCGGACGGCGTTACTTGCCGAAATACGACAGTTTGTGAGCGAACACGAGGGCGACAAATTCGGATACGACGGGACCTTCAGTTTCGTGGAGATGGCCGATTGGATTCCGTTGGAATTCGGCGAACATCTTGCCGATACACTTCAGAAAAACTACTCATTCGAGTGGGACCCACATGTCGATTTGCTGGTGACGCGCGCTTCGCATGAGAAGGACTCAGAGAAGCGCCTTGCTGAGCTACGTGAACTGATCGCTCGATACCCTGGAAACGTTTATGCGGAAGATGCGCGGATGACGCTGTTTCTGGATTCGAAGGATTTGGGTGAACGCGAGAAGTTGTACGCGTATCTTTCGACGAAACCACACAGCGAAATCTCGTTACGGTTGGAAATGGCGCAGGCGTATCTAGATGCAAAGACGCAATATGGGATTGCGCTGGCGCTGCTCGATGATGTGGAGAAGCTCTGCGACGAGAGGCTGAAGGATTCGGCGGCAAATGTGTATCAGCAGCAATCGGTAAAGGGTCAGAAGGGGGCGGCGGAGATAATGCGTGCGGAGATTTTGATTCAGACTGGAAAACCGAAGCAGGCGCTGGCGGTATTGTTGCCGAGAGAGGGTGAGTTCAAACGCGGGCACTCGTATTATGTGCTGGGCACGGCGTTGGAGAAGACGGGAAAGCGGCGCGAGGCAATCGATGCGTACGAGAAGGCGACGGTGATCGTCGGGCCCGATCAACAGAAAGCGAATGCGGCGATGGAGCGGCTCTGGTTGAAGAGCAAGATCGGAACAAAGGAAGAGTTACGGGCGCGAGTGGAGCAAGAGAGCGTTGCGGCATTTGAGCACACGGCGTATGAGCCAAAGCTGGTTTCGCGGGATGTGCCGGAGTTTGATTTCACAACGACCGGTGGCGAGCGGTTTACATCGGCGTCGCTGCGTGGGAAGGCGGTGGTGCTGGATTTTTGGGCGACCTGGTGCGGGTCGTGCGTTCTTGAGTTGAAGGGGCTGGAGGAATTTCAAGAGAAGCATCAGGAG
>JAFAZL010000775.1 GCA_019239815.1 Acidobacteriota bacterium | reverse complement strand
ACGGCTCAAAGGTTTTCGCGATTTTCGAAACGGCGGAGTGGCTGCACGGCAAAGGGATTGACAAAGCTCATCCGATGGGCAAAGGTGGGTCGCAAAAGTTCGGCGATTTCGGAATCACGCTAACGAACGCATTCCATTCGAACTCCATCGAAGAAGGCGACAACGTTGTTTATGCGGGAGAACCGTGCGGCCTGATCATTCGAATGCCCGGCGGCTTCACGCTTTATCACGCCGGCGACACGTGCGTTTTTGGCGATATGAAATTGATCGCTGAAATCTACAAGCCGGATGTGGCGTTGCTGCCGATCGGCGACAACTTCACGATGGGTCCGAGAGAAGCAGCCTACGCCACGCGCCTCCTCGGCGTGAAGCACGTGATTCCGATGCACTACGCTACTTTCCCGATTTTGACTGGAACGCCCGAACAACTTAAGACTGAAACGAAAGGCATCGCCGGCTTGGAAATCCATGTGATGAAGCCGGGAGATACGCTCTGACGAGCGCGTTGCCTATCCGCGGAAAAAATTCCTCATCAAAAATCCAATATTCGCAGGCCGCTCCGCCAACCGTCTCATAAAATACGGAAACCAATCATTCCCATACGGAATGTAGACCCGAACGCGGTACCCGCCCTTCACCAATCTCCGCTGCAAATCCGTTCGAATTCCGTACAGCATCTGAAACTCAAAATCGCTTTTCGAAATCCGCTTCTCCGCCGCCCAGCGAATCGTCTCGCCGATCATCTTCGGGTCGTGCGTCGCAATCCCGTGATAGATGCCACTCGGAAGCAGCAACTTCATCAATCGAATGTAATTCCCGTCAACGTCCTCTTTTCGTTCGAACGCAACATCCGCCGTCTCTTTGTAAGCGCCTTTGCACAACCGAATCCGGCATCCGTATGCCAGCAGATCCTGAATATCCTTCTCGCTGCGATACAGATAAGCCTGAATAACAGTGCCTATCGCCGAGTTTCGCGCACGAATGCGTTTCACCGTTTCGACGGTCCGCTGCGTGTAAACCGAGCCTTCCATATCCACACGCAGGAAATTTCCGTGCGACGCAGCCCGCTCCACAACCGACTGCACAAGCCCTTCGCAAAACTCCGGGCTCAAGTCCAATCCCATCTGCGTCAATTTGCAGGAAACATTCGCGTCGAGTTTCTCGGCCGCGATGCGATCGAAGATTTCGAGGTAAGCGTCACGCGCGCGTTGCGCGTCGGTGGTTGTTGCGACATTTTCGCCAAGATAGTCGAGGCTCGCCATCATGCCGAGATCGTTGCATTTGCGCGCCGCGGCAATCGCTTCATCGAGCGTTTCGCCGGCGACGAACCGGCGCGACATCTTGCGTGTGGAATTGTTCGAGACGACCCAGCGCGCAAAGCCCGGGCTATCTGATAACTTCAGGAGTGTCGAGCGCAGCATGGGATGCTTCGATTATCGCTGATGGCCGCCTTGCGCGGCCACCTCCGTACTCAATCCTTGTGTTCTTCGAGGAACTTTTCCGCGTCCAGCGCGGCCATGCAGCCCGATCCGGCCGCGGTAACTGCCTGCCGGTAGCGATGATCCTGCACGTCGCCGGCAATGAATACGCCCGGAACCTTCGTGAGGCTCCCGTGCGTCGCGACCAGGTATCCGTTCGCATCCATGTCGAGCTTGGTCTTGAAAATTTTACTGTTAGGGTCGTGCCCGATCGCCACGAACATCCCATGAATGGCGATATCGCGCGTCTCGCCCGTCTCCGGATTCTTCACACGCACGCCTTCGACCGAGCCGTCCTTCTCGATAATCTGCTCGATCACCGCCGGAACCACAAACTCGATCTTCTCGTTCGCTTTTGCGCGATCGATCATGATCTTCGACGCGCGAAACTCCGTGCGCCGGTGAATCAGATACACCTTGTTCGCATAGCGCGACAAAAAGTTCGCCTCTTCCATCGCCGAATCGCCGCCGCCCACCACCGCGATCGGTCGGTTGCGGAAGAAGTATCCATCGCAGGTCGCGCACGTCGAAACCCCGTGCCCAATCAGCGCGCGCTCGTTCGGCAATCCAATGAGCCGCGCCGAAGCGCCCGCCGCCACGATCAAAGTCTTCGCTTCGTATACATCCTTACCCGCCGTGATCTTGAACGGCCGCACGCTCAAATCCACTTCCGTGATCGTCCCTGCCTTGAACTCAGCGCCGAATTTCGTCGCTTGCTTCCGCATGTTCTCGATGAGTTCCGGCCCCATGATTCCATCCGGAAATCCCGGAAAATTTTCGACGTGCGTCGTCAGCGAAAGCTGTCCACCCGGCTCGTGGCCATCGATGACAAGTGGCTTCAAACTCGCGCGCGCCGCGTAGATCGCGGCCGTCAGGCCCGAGCAGCCACTCCCGATAATCACCACGTTGTACATTCGATCGCTCCTGACAATTCGATTCCGGCGCGCACCGGCCCGCTACAAAGCAAACCGCTACAAATCTTCACGCTACAATGTGTCGCCCACCCGACCACCCAAACCCAAACATTGTAGCATTCGACCGCTCGGCGTCCTGCCGGGCGTCCATCCGTCCAATTTGGAGAGCCGTCGAGACTTAGCTCCTTTGACGACTCCGCCGCGCGCCGTTACGCTGGGTTCGTGGACGCCCGCCGCGGCGGTGATCACCGACTCGGCAACATTAGATGCAACGTCAACCCGGAGGATTCACGCATGGATCCGCGCTACCCAATCGGCAAATTTGAGATGGCCACGCACATCACGCCACAACGCCGCAGCGAGGCCATCGCCGAAATCGCCTCAACGCCAAAAAAAATGCGCGCCGCCGTCGCCGGACTCAACGACGCGCAGCTCGACACGCCCTATCGCGACGGCGGCTGGAACGTCCGCCAGGTTGTCCACCATGTTCCCGACAGCCACATGAACGCTTTCATCCGCCTCCGCCTCGCGCTCACCGAAAATAATCCGACGATCAAGCCCTATGAAGAATCCGAATGGGCCAAGCTTGCCGACGCCAAAGCCCCCATCGCCGTTTCGCAAACTCTCCTCGACGCTCTCCACGAACGCTGGGACATCGTCTGGCGCTCGCTGAAAGACTCCGACTTTGCCCGCCCGGTGATTCATCCGGACGTCGGCCAGAAAAATATCGACTGGCTCTTGTTCATGTACGAGTGGCACGGCAAACATCACACCGCTCACATCAGCAATCTCCGCAAACAAAAATCCTGGTAGCTTCATGGAGCCTTGGTAGTTCAACGAGAATTTGTCCGCACTGTCAAACACGCTGTCATCCTGAGCCAGCCGCGGGCGGGCGAAGGATCTCAGCTGTTCCTTTCACCGCTGCCGTAGCTCTATTTCGCGAGATCTTCACATTTTGACCCGTCAAGCTGCTCCCATTGTGCAATCGTCGACCACCGAAAAAAGTGTCATTCCGACCGGAGCGAGCCGACGCCTTTTCTTCGCGTTCACTCCTGTGAACGCATCGGCTCGCGCAGTGGAGGAACCCTGGCGTGATGTAAGCGACAAGACCGCTCGATCAATAGAGGAAATCCGCGACGCACGGGGCCACATAAGCCACCCCAATGCGTGATGTAAATCCTTTCAATGGCAACCTACTATTGTCGTCGCTTAAAATATTGAAATGCCCCAAACCTGGAATCCCGAAACCTACGCCCGCGACGCTCGTTTCGTCTCCGATCTCGGCGCCCCCGTTCTCGATCTCCTCGCCCCTCAGCCCGGCGAACGCATCCTCGACCTAGGCTGCGGTGACGGCGTCCTCACCGCCAGGCTCCAATCCATCGGCTGCGACGTTCTCGGCGTTGACGCCAGCGCAGCTCAAGTCGAAGCCACAAAGAAACTCGGCGTCCCCGCCCGCACCATCGACGGCGAAAATCTGCCATTCGAAAACGAATTCGACGCCGTCTTCAGCAATGCCGCGCTCCACTGGATGCGCAACAACCCCGACGCAGTGATCTCGGGCGTGAAAAAATCCCTCCGTCCCGGCGGACGCTTCGTCGCGGAAATGGGCGGCGCCCACTGCGTGCAAAAAATAAGGGCGGCGCTCATCGCCGCCCTCGACCGCCGCAACATCGACGGAAAATCCGCCGACCTCTGGTTTTTCCCCACCGTCGAAGACTACTCCGCCCGTCTTACACGCGCCGGATTCACCATCGACTACATCGCTCTGATTCCGCGCCCCACGCCTCTACCCGGCGACATCATCGCCTGGCTCCGCGTCTTCGCCCACAATTTCACCGACAAACTACCTGTTTCCGACCGCGAGCCCTACCTCGCCGAAGTCCAAGAAGCCTTGCGCCCCCAACTTTGCGACCCCACCGGCACCTGGATCGCCGACTACACACGCCTCCGCTTCAAAGCGATTAAGAAAAATTGACCGATCGGCCTTTGTGCTGCGTGTCGTTTTTCGAGTTTCGAGTTTCGAGTTTCGTTCTTCTTCAATTTCCAAATTGCCGAAAATGATGATCCATATGCAGCCATCCCCACCGCATCCAATCCTCGTCGGTCATGTCACCGAAAAATGGATGCGGCTTCCACGCAAAATCCCGCGGATACGTCGTGAACCGCTCCACCAGCCTCTCTAACTCCC
>JAFAZL010000735.1 GCA_019239815.1 Acidobacteriota bacterium | reverse complement strand
TTGGCTGATCGTGTTCATGGAAGCAATGGAACTAGGGCACCCAGTTAGCCTTCGTCCAGAAGGAACCGCATCGGTTTGCCGTGCATACATCGAGCATTCGATGCAGCAGCTTCCCCAACCCGTAAGGCTTTACTACCTGGGCCCAATGTTTCGCCGGGAACGCCCGCAAAAAGGAAGATATCGGCAGTTCTATCAGATTGGCGCTGAAGTCTTGGAAGCATCCCGGCCCGATGTCGCGAAAGACTCTTTAAAAGAATTGGGAAAGGACGCTGCGATCGACGCTGAAGTCATTGAAATGCTGATGACCTTCTTCGACAGGCTAAACCTTAAGGGACTGCAACTCGATATCAATTCAATTGGGCACTATGAGAAAGACCGAGATACGCCCAGGATTTGTCGCCTCCGATACGTCGACGACTTGCGCGAAGCATTGGGTAGAATCTCATCTCGGCTTGGGGAAGATTCAGCACGCCGCATCACCACTAACCCTTTTCGCGTTTTGGATTCGAAGGACACTCGTGAACAAGCCCTCATCGAGACGCTACCGAAGATCATGGACTACCTCTGTGACGCCTGCAAAGCTCACTACGAAACTCTGAAAACGCAGCTCCAACTCCGCGGCATCTTCTATCGCGAAAATTGGCGCTTAGTCCGGGGTCTCGACTATTACATGCGCACCACATTCGAGATCACTGCGAAGGGCCTTGGCTCACAAAACGCCGTCTGCGGCGGCGGCCGTTACGACGGCCTCGTCGAACTTCTCGGCGGCCCTCCAACAAAAGGCATCGGCTTCGCCATCGGCGAGGATCGCCTCATCCTCTCGCTACAAGAACAAGCCCGCGAAGCCGCAGCAAAGGAAGGCTCAACGACGGAAGCCGCCCCTCAGTCGCCACTTATCGCCAAACAGCCACCTCTGATCTTCATCGCCTGGATGGGCCACAACACCTACGCCACCGCCGTCCGCGCCGCGAAAGATCTTCGCAACGCCGGCTTCCCGGTCGAAGTTCCGCCGACCGAACTGAAATTCGGCAAAGCCTTGGGCCAAGCCGACAAAGTCGGCGCGCAATTCGCGCTGATACTCGGTGAAGACGAAGTCTCCGAAGGCATGTGGACGCTGAAGAATCTGACCGATGGCAACCAGGTCAAACTTCCGGAACCCGCGCTGATCGATCATCTCCGCAGCCTTGGCACGGCCGCGCATCGGCCATAGTTCAGTCCCGACGCTGCAAACTGTCGCCCTGCCAAGTACAATAGGCAGCAGCAACACCGCGTATCCAAACAAAGGACACTGAACGCTGTGCTCGATTTCCTCGGCAACCTCACCCGCACAAACTACTGCGGCAATCTCCGCGCCTCCGATGCCAACAAAGACGCCGTCGTGATGGGCTGGGTCGCACGCCGCCGCGACCTCGGAAATCTTCTCTTTCTGGATGTTCGCGATCGCACCGGGATCGTGCAGGTCGTCTTCAACAAAGAGACGCAGCCCGAAGCGCACCGCAAAGCCGAACACGTCCGCAGCGAGTATGTCGTCGCGGTCGAAGGCAAAGTTGTGCTGCGTTCAAAACCGAATCCCGATCTCGCCAGTGGCGAAATCGAACTCATTGCGACCAAGCTTCACGTGCTCAACAACGCGAAGACGCCGCCATTCCAGATTGAAGACGAAACCAACGCGGCCGAAGAAACACGCCTGCGTTATCGCTATCTCGATCTGCGCCGGCCGCGCCAGCACGCCAATCTCGCACTGCGCCACAAAATCCTGCTCGAAATTCGGCGCGTCATGGACGAACTGGGCTTCCTCGAAGTCGAAACGCCGATGCTCACCCGCTCCACGCCGGAAGGCGCGCGTGACTATCTCGTCCCCAGCCGCGTGCACAACGGCCAGTTCTATGCGCTGCCGCAGTCGCCGCAAATTTTCAAACAGATCCTGATGATCGGCGGCCTCGACCGCTACTTCCAGATCGTCAAATGTTTTCGCGACGAAGACTTGCGTGCCGACCGCCAGCCCGAATTCACGCAGCTCGACGTCGAGATGTCTTTCCCACGCCAGCAAGACATTTTTAATGTCATTGAGCAGGTGATGGTGCGGGCATGCGCAGTCGCAGGAGTGAAAGCCACCGCTCCGTTCCCGCACATGCTCTACAAAGACGCCGTGCGCAAATACGGCAGCGACAAGCCCGACATGCGCTTTGGCATGGAACTGCACGAAGTCACCGACTGCTTTCCGCCCGAGGCCAAAGAAAAATTGCAGATCGGCGGCACCGTCTTCGCATTCGCCGCTCCCGGCGCCGCGAATTATTCGCGCAAACAGCTCGATGAACTCACCGAGAAAGCGAAATCTAATGGAGCCAACGGCGCCTACTTCGTCAAACTCGCGCCCGACGGCACCACTTCGACCGTCGAAAAACTCATTGGGCCCGACAACGTGTTAAAGCTCGCGCAGGCGTGCGAAGCGAAGCCCGGCGACCTCGTCGTCGCCGTCTCCGCCAAAACCGAAATCAAAGGCACCGATGCCGCCGCGCTCGTCGCAGGCCAACTTCGCCTGATTCTCGGTGAAGCGCTCAATCAGATCGACAAGTCCCAATGGAAATTTCTCTGGCTCACCGGCTTTCCGCTCTTCGAGTGGAGTCCGCAGGACGAAACCTGGGCGAGCGCACAGCATCCCTTCACGGGCATCGTTGAAGAAGATATCGACAAGCTCGAATCCGCGCCGTGGGAAGTGCGCAGCAAAGGCTACGACCTCGTCCTCAACGGCGTCGAACTCGGCAGTGGCAGCATCCGAATTCATCGCCAGGACGTGCAGGAGCGCCTCTTCAAAGCGCTCGGCCTTACGGAAGAACAACTTCGACGCCGCTTCGGCTTCTTCCTCGACGCGCTGACCTACGGCACGCCGCCGCACGGAGGCATCGCGCTTGGCCTCGACCGCGTTGTCATGCTCCTCTCGGGCGAAAAATCAATCCGCGAAGTCATCGCCTTCGCCAAAACCACCGCCGCCCAAGACCTAATGGCCGAATCCCCAAGCGAGGTCGACCAACTCCAACTCGACCAGCTCGGCATCGCCATCAAGCCCAGCGCAAAGAACGCGGGCGGATGATATGGTTGTCGTCGAGACGTTTCGTGTGCCGGAGATGAACCGGGCTTAATGCGCGCTCTGCTGGTAACAGCTGGGTTCCTCATCTTGATGGCGTGGCAGTACAGGAAGAACACGCCGTTGTGGTTTTTGATTATCGGCACTCTGTTTGCCGTCTGCGCCATGATTTCAACGAGATGGGAAAGCGTCTCCGAGTGGCCGCTGAGAGTCCTTTCAATCGGATGGCTAGCATGCATGTTGATTGCTGCGGTCCACTTCGTCATTGCACTGAAAGTCAAAAGGAACAGAACTAAA
>JAFAZL010000662.1 GCA_019239815.1 Acidobacteriota bacterium | reverse complement strand
GTTCGCGTCTGATACCCGCCGTACGTTCCAACAATCGCGCCGAGGACGCCCACCACAATCCCCAACGCCATCAATTCCCCGCCCGCGACCGCCACCGTTGCACCGCACAATCCTCCCATCAATACTCGCGCGCTCAGTCCAACCGGCGCCGTCCGCGCTGGCGTTGACGGCAATTGGTCCCCGATCAACTCCAATACGGCGAGCAGCGCAAAAATCGTAACCGTGACAATCGATGACATGAATCGCATCGGCGTCCCAATCAGGCTCAACCATCCAAGATGCGCAGCCCAGGACGTCACTGCAGGCCCCGTCAAGGATCGCAGCCCGGTCACAACGCCGATAAGAAACACAAACAAGAGTACATGTGAGTGATTCATAAGGCCGACAGCCTCCTCCGAACCTCTACCTTTGTCAAATCATGGATACCCGCGTAACGCGTAACGAGTCTGAAAACGTTTCAGCTTCGAATATAAATTTTCGTCAATCATCTGAGGCGGGGCCGCATCCCCTCGATTCCCTCATCGCAAAACTCCATTATTTTCAGGGATTTCCATCGCAGACTGCCGCGAACCACAGTCGCACCACTCGCTTCTTCTATTCATTCGACTGTAACAATTGTTTCGTATAAAACCGCGCATCCCCCGAGCGTGAACACCTCCGCAGAGGCCCAAAATTTGACGACGGACAGGAGTTTTATGGCTTCAGCAGCAACCGCGAGAGCAGCAGCACCCGTAGCGCCTCCGCCCCCGATCGCGCCGGAACAGCCGGCGAGGCATTCGGTTCATGACAAGATAAATAAGAAGCCCAGCAAGGTCGGCGCACTCATTTTTGCCGGCGTCCTCCTAGGAGGGCTCGTCTTTATCGGTTCCAGCATTGCGCACGATCTCGCTGGCATTCGCATCCTCTCGGCATGGCCCTACGTTCTGTTGGGCACGGCGCTCCTCGTCGCGTTGGCATTCGAGTTTGTGAATGGATTCCACGACACCGCCAACGCCGTCGCCACGGTCATCTACACCCATTCGATGGATCCCCAGATCGCCGTCGTCTGGTCCGGCTTCTTCAATTTCGCCGGTGTCGTCACATCCACCGGCGCTGTCGCGTTCGGCATCGTTTCCCTCCTGCCCGTCGAACTGATTTTGCAGGTCGGCTCCAGCGCGGGCTTTGCGATGGTCTTCGCCCTCTTGACCGCCGCCATTCTCTGGAATCTTGGCACCTGGTGGTTTGGTCTGCCGGCCTCCAGCTCGCACACCCTCATCGGCTCGATCATCGGCGTCGGTATCGCCAACCAGCTCATGAACGCCCGCAGTGGCACCAGCGGTGTCGATTGGGCTCAGGCCGCGCAAATTGGAAAGTCACTTTTGCTCTCTCCGATTTTCGGGTTCGCACTTGCCGCCACTCTTTTCCTCGCGCTCAAGGCCGTCATCAAGAACAAGAAACTGTACGAAGCTCCGGAAGGCACTGAACCGCCGCCATTCTGGATTCGCGGATTGCTCATTCTCACCTGCACCGGCGTCAGCTTCTTCCACGGTTCCAACGACGGCCAAAAGGGTATGGGCCTCATCATGTTGATCCTGATCGGGACTGTGCCCACAACCTACGCACTCAACCACGCCGTCAGCGCTCGCGAAACTCAGGACTTCGTCGCAGTTTCCCGTTCCAGCGCCGAAGTGCTCAACAAGTACGTCACCCCGGCCGCCGCCATCGGCGATCCGCGTGAGGACGTGACGGAATACATTCGCGACAAGGAATTCAAGCCGAACACGATGCTCGCTCTGCGCGAACTGGTGAACGGTATCGGCACGGAAATGGCTCAGTTCGGTGATCTCAAAGCCGTTCCCCAGGACCAAGTCCGCAACTTCCGCAACGACATGTACCTTGCCAGCGAGGCGCTCCGGCTGATGCAGAAATCCGGCAAGCCAGAAATCGCCGCGGCTGATGCCGCAGTTCTGAAGAACTACAAATCTCACATCGACCACGCCACGCGCTTCATTCCGCTGTGGGTCAAGGTGGCCGTTGCTCTCGCTCTCGGCCTCGGCACCATGGTCGGATGGAAGCGTATCGTCGTCACCGTCGGCGAGAAAATCGGAAAGAACCACCTCACCTACGGACAGGGTGCAGCCGCAGAAATCACCGCGATGGCCACCATCGGCGCAGCCGACTGGTTCGGTCTGCCGGTCAGCACAACTCACGTTTTGTCCTCGGGTGTTGCCGGCACGATGTTGGCAAATCACTCGGGTCTACAGTGGGCCACCGTGCGCAACTTGCTGATGGCTTGGGTCCTTACCCTACCCGTCGCCATGATGCTCTCCGGCTTCCTCTTCTGGACCTTCCGCCAAATCTTCTAACGCCGAGGCTCAACCGGCGCCGTTCCACCAAACAACGCCAACCAAATATCGAAGGGCACGGCCAACG